>CAMVJR010000107.1 GCA_947167855.1 uncultured Bacteroidales bacterium | reverse complement strand
TCTGGAGCTTGTAGCCGACACCGCCGAATACTACCTCTTTGGTAATACCTGCACTTTCAAGTAGCTCTGACGGGATGTTCAGGCGACCCAGCTTTCCGTCCGGGACCAGGGTGAAGACACCGTCATTGTACTTGGTCCAAAATTCAGCGTCTTCGATATTGAGTTCAGGATCGCGGCTTTCCAGCACTTTGTCGCTCCGGCGGACCCACTCCTCGTAGGGGAAGAGATCCAGGCAGCGCTGGTGCACGTTCCTTTTGACAACCAGGGTCATATCCTCGGCGCAGCCACGGATCATGGCATCACGGAACATGGAAGGGAACACCAGGCGTCCCTTGTCATCTACCTTGCCAGTGGCTTTACCAAAAAATCTAACCATTGTCTGTTAAACTTTCTTCTTTCACGCTGGGGACAAAGTTAATGATAATTTTCCATTTTCTTCCACTTTCTTACAAATTTTTCCACAAAGTTATCCACAGCATCATCCTGCTTCCTACGGGAAGTGGGTTCCGGGGGTACGGACCTTCGGTCCTATCCCTCCCACGGCCTCCGGCCGCGGGCCCCTCCCGCTCACGAGCCGCGGGCGGCTACGCCCCCGGAACCCACATTCCCTCCGGAAGCATAGAGGGCCGTGAGATGGAAGTGATTATGTTACAGCGCTTTATGAAAAGTAAAGACCTGTATATCAGAAATATCCATCTCACGGCCCATTCAAATCCTATTGGCCTGGCGCGGGGTACGGGAATAATTACCCGGAGGATGGTTGTTTCAGAGATTTGGCTTTTGCTTTAACGGATAAATAAATTATCTTTGTAACCGGTTATGGGTAGTGTTTGTTCATATTCCGTGGCAGGGTTTGGGTTTTGCATAGACGGCGCTCCGTTTGAGCCGGCTAACCTGAAACCTTTCCGGGTAGAGCAAAAGCCGGAGGAAATCCTGTTTACCCTGCATGTAGTGTCTTCTTTGGCTGCATGCCCCATCCAACCTTTCTACCAGACCAACGACGGACCCCACTTCCCGGAGATCACCCTCTGGAAGAAGGCCGATGGCTACCGCCTGCAGATGCGGCCGCTTCCCTCGCTGCCGGTGGCGGCGGTATTGGATGTATCGGCCCGCTGGGACGAGGCCTGGATCCGGCTGGAAGGAAAGGACGATGCTTTTGGCCTGAACAACGCTCTGATGCTCCTGTATGCTTTTTCAACGGCCGATAAGGGAGCGCTGGAAATGCACTCCTCGGTGGTGATGCAGGGCGGAAAAGGCTATCTGTTCCTGGGAAAGAGCGGTACCGGAAAGAGTACCCACACGCGCCTTTGGCTCCAGCACATCCCCGGCTCGGAGCTCCTGAACGACGACAACCCCATCCTTCGCCTGATGCCGGACGGCACCGCCCGGGTCTATGGCAGCCCCTGGAGCGGCAAGACCCCTTGCTACAAAGCCCAGGACGTGCCGGTGGGCGCCGTGGTGCGCCTGAGCCAGGCCCCCGAGAACCGCATCACGCGGCTTCCGATGCTGCAGGCCTATGCATCGCTCATGGCATCGGCCTCTTCTTTCCGCCCCATCCAGGAGCTGGCCGACGGCTGGCACCGAACGCTCGAAGGCCTGGTGGCCTGCGTCCCCTGCTATCATCTGGACTGCCTGCCGGACCAGGCAGCCGCCGAACTCAGTTATAAAACGATCCATGACTAAAAAAGTACTCCCCAACGAACTGGTCCTAGAAGAGGCCGGAAGACTGCTGGAAGAAGGCCGTGAAGTGAGTTTCACGCCCCTCGGAGACAGCATGCTGCCCTTCATCCACGGTGGAAAGGACACCGTGACCCTGAAGATTGTACCCCATGTAGATGTAGGTGACATTGTGCTGGCACGGCTCCCCGGCCCCCAGTATGTCCTGCACCGCGTGGTAGACCGCAACCGCGGCCGGCTCATCCTGCAGGGTGACGGCAACCTCCGGGGCCTGGAAGGCTGCACCCGAGAGGACGTGATTGGAACGGTGACGGCCATCAACGGAGAAAAGCCCGGCAAGGGTACACTCTGGTGTGGCATCCTCAAACCTTTTCGCAGAATTATCTTAGCCATTTATAGACGCATCAAATGAAAATAAAAGATGGATTTACGCTCCGCACTATTTGCGGAGAACACATTGTCATTGGAGAGGGCCTGGCCCAGGTGAACTTTAACAAGATGCTGTCCCTCAACGGATCGGCCGCCTATCTGTGGGAGCAGCTCAAGGGCAAGGAGTTCACGGAGGAAGACGTGGTCAAGCTGCTCACGGACAAATACGACGTTACGCCCGAGCGCGCCCTGGAAGATGTGAAGAAGCTCCTGGAGGAGTGGAAGAAACAGGACGTTGTTGAATAAATGAAAAGTTTCCGTGCTTGCATGAAGGCCGTCTGGGCCATGTCCGGTCCCGTTCGCTGGAGAATGGGGGTGAGCGTGGCCGTGGGCCTGGTGCGCATTGCCGCATCCCTGGGCTTTGTCTGGGCCAGCAAGCACCTGGTAGATATTGCTACGGGAGACAGTCCCGACCCGCTGGCCTGGGGTATAGGCTATTTCATTGGCGTTCTGGCCGTGCAACTGATTACCATCATCTTTGCCAACTGGTGGGACAGCTACAACCACGTCAAGACGCAGAACCTCCTGCGCCGGGAACTCTTTGGCCACGTGCTGCGCACCCGCTGGGACGGTCGTGACCGCTTCCTGTCCGGAGATACCGTGAACCGCCTGGAAGAAGACATCCGTGTCACTTCCGAGCTCCTGGTAGAGCGCATCCCCGGGCTGGTGGTGACGCTGCTGCAGCTGCTGGCTGCATCGGCCTATCTGCTTATGCTGGCCCCGCACCTGCTGTGGGTGCTGCTCATCCTCATGTGCTCTACGGTCTTTGGCTCCAAGCTGTTCTTCCGGCAGCTCCGGCAGATCATGGCCTCCATCCGGGCCCGCGAGAGCGAGCTGCAGCAGCTCATGCAGGAGAGCCTGCAGCACCGCGTGCTGGTGCTCACGCTCACCAATGTGGAACGCGTGCTGGAGAAGTTTGGCTGGCTGCAGGCTTCCGTGGAGAGTGACACCCGCAAGCGGCTCAATTACAACGCCGTGTCCCGCGGCCTCATGTTCTTTGGTTTCCAGGCCGGCCACGCCGCCGCCTTCCTTTGGGGTATCTTTGGTATCATCGCCGGTACCGTGACCTACGGTATGATGACGGCTTTCCTGCAGCTGGTAGGTCAGGTGCAGAGACCCATCGCAGAACTGGGCCGACAGATCCCTGCCTTCATCCAGGCCATCACGTCCATCGAGCGTCTGATGGACCTGCAGGAGCTGGAAGAGGAGCCGCTGGCCGAAGTGAAACAGCTGGAAGGAGCACCGGAGGTGATTGTATCGCATGTCACCTACGCGTATCCCGGTTTGGACGAACCCGTGCTCTCCGATTTCTCCTGCCGGTTTGGAGCCGGCGAGCTCACGGTCATTGCCGGACCCACCGGCGTGGGCAAGAGCACGCTCATCCGTCTGGTCCTGGGTCTCATGCAGCCATCGGACGGTTCCGTCACCGTGGGCGGATTCCCGGCCGGAAGTGCCCTCAGGGGCAATTTCATGTACGTACCGCAGGGAAATTCCCTGCTCAGCGGAACCATCCGCAGCAATCTGTTACTGGCCGCGCCGCAGGCTTCCGAAGAAGAACTTCGGGAGGTCCTTTCCCTGGCGCAGGCTTCGTTTGTCTTTGATTTGCCTCATGGCCTTGACACGCCTTGCGGCGAGGTGGGCAGCGGCCTTTCCGAAGGCCAGGCCCAGCGCATAGCCGTGGCCCGCGCCCTGCTCCGGCCCGGCGGAGTCCTCATTCTGGACGAATCCACATCGGCCTTGGATGCCGCCACAGAGGAGCGTCTGCTCCAGACCCTACACTCCCGCTATCACGGCCGCAAAACCATCCTCTTCATCTCCCACCGTCCCTTCGCCGCCACCCTGGCCGACGCCGTCGTGGAACTCTAGACAGATGGATTACAGCTCCCTGCGGAGCCGGGCTTTGGGAATGTCCAGGAGGGCGCGGTATTTAGCAATGGTGCGGCGAGCCACTTTGTAGCCCTTGGCGGCCAGGCCGTCTACCAGTTCGTCGTCCGTAAGGGGATTGTGCTTGTCTTCGCCATCCACCATTTCGCGGAGGACTTTCTTGATTTCGCGGGTGCTCACTTCCTCTCCTTCGCTGTTTTCCAGACCTTCCGAGAAGAAGTACTTGAGCGGGAAGATGCCAAAGTGGGTCTGGATCCACTTGCTGTTGACCACGCGGGAGATGGTGGAGATATCAAAGCCCGTACGCTCGGCTATGTCTTTGAGCACCATGGGCTTGAGGGAGGTCTCGTCTCCGTCTACAAAGTAGTCGTGCTGGAAGTCGATGATGGCACGCATGGTGCTTTCCAGCGTATTCTGACGCTGCCGAAGGGCTTCGATGAACCATTTGGCGGAGTCGATCTTCTGCTTCACAAAGGTGGCGGCTTCCTTATCGGCCCTGGAATCGGAGAGGCGGCCGTTTTCCATGATCTCCGAGTACTTGCGGTTGATGCGGAGCTCGGGGATGGAGAAGCGCGGCATGGTCAGGATGAGCTGGCCGTTCTCGTAGTCCAGTTGGAAGTCCGGGACCACCTGCTGGGCCTGGTCGTTATAGGAGTCGTCTATCTGGCCGCCGGGGGCGGGGTTCAGGTGCCGGATCTCTTCCAGCACGGCCTTCATCTCCTCTTCCGAGAGGTGCAGGCGCGTCATGATCTTCTGGAAATGGCGGTTCTTGAAGGCCTCGAACTGGGTATCCAGCACGCGGATGGCGTTGCTAACGGAAGGCGTGCGCTTCTTGTCTTCCAGCTGCAGCAGGAGGCATTCGCGCAGGTCTCGGGCGCCCACACCGGAGGGTTCGAACTCCTGGATCACCTTGAGCATCTTCTCCACTTCTTCGGCCGATGATTCCACGCCGGCGCGGAAGGCCAGGTCGTCTACCAGGGACTCGATGTCCCTGCGGAGGTAGCCGTCCTCGTCCAGGGAGCCGATGATGAAGGACGCTACGGTGCGCTCGTGGTCCGTGAGGTTACGGTAGCCCAGCTGCTCCTGCAGGCTTTGGGTAAAGCTCTGCTTCACGGAGAAGGTGTTGTATTCCGGACGCTCGTCCTTGCCCCAGTTGTTTACGTGGAGGTTGTAGGACGGGATGTCGTCGTCCTGCGGGCCGTAGTTCTCTTCCAGGGAACCGCCGCTTTGCTCCTGGGCCTCTACCTGGGAGATGGAGACATCGCGGGGCTCGTCTTCTGATCCGCCCTGCGGGGTGTCGTCCACTACGGGGTTGTCGTTGAGTACCTCGCGCACATGCTGCTCCAGGGCCTGCACCGGCATCTCGATCAGCTTGATGGTCTGGATCTGGAGCGGTGAAAGCTTCTGCTGCAGCTTCTGTTCAAGTCCTTGTTTAATGGAGGCCATTAGAGGGGATACTCTATATTATCCTTGATAATGTAAGCGGTGGGATACGTCTTCTTGAGCTGGTTGAAGATGCGCAGGGCCTCGTCCTTGGAGCGGAAGTTGCCCAGCAGCACCTTGTAGTTGGGGCTCTCGAAGCTACGGTAGACCTTGTGTTCCGGGTACAGGGTCTGCAGCGAGTTTTCTATGCTTTCCGAACGGGTACGGGCCTGAGGGGAATTGTCAAAGTAAACGCGGATGCGGTAGCCGCTGATGCTCTTGGAAGCATTGGCCTTGACATAGTCCTGGAGGGCCTGCTTGACTTCTGCACTCTGGTACACCTGTGCACCGGGGCCCAGGACGGTGAGGATGTCCTTGCCCAGCAGGGTGGAGTCTACGGGAGCGGTGGCGCTTTCTACCTCCTGTGCGTGCAAACCGGCACAGAGCAGCGCGAATCCCAATATGAGAAGAATACGTTTCATAATCTATCTTTGCGAGAGCTCGTGAAGGTCCAGATCCCTAAAGCGGAAGGGGGCCCGGAGCACTCCGTGTTTCTTAAGGGCTGCCTGCACATCTACGTCGGCCTTTAATCCTTTGAGGTTTCCCTTGGAGGCTATGATAAGCACATCCAGGAGGGAGGCACCTTCGGCCAGGGTGATGGTGCAGGGAAAGTCATAGGTCTGTGAGCTTTTGGCTTCCAGCTGCAGGGGCCCGGTTACAAAGTGGGCTATCTCTTTGTCGTTGAAGCGGATGGTACCGGTGACTTCCTGCACGGCAAAGGACATGGAAGGGTTGTCAATTCCCAGCAAAAGCTTGGCATCCATGGAGCGGGCCGAAGTAGGGACGATATACTGGATGCCCACGGAAGTGAGGGCTATATCCTTTACTTTGGATACCCCGCAGGAGCAGGCCATGACGGCTGCTACAAGAAAGATGCCGATTTGACGAATCACTTTCATAAACACAAA
>CAMVJR010000106.1 GCA_947167855.1 uncultured Bacteroidales bacterium | reverse complement strand
CCAGACTACGTCCGGCGGCGTCTGCATCAACGACACTATCATGCACATTGCCAACAGCAAGGTGCCTTTTGGCGGCGTCGGCAACTCCGGCATGGGCAGCTATCACAGCGAGCGCAGCTTCCTGGCCTTCAGCCACGAGCGTTCCGTGATCAAGAGCCCCACCTGGATTGATCTGAAATTCCGTTATATGCCTTACGGCCTGTTTGGCATCATCAAGAAAATGCTCATGCTGAGCGCAGACTAAAACCTAATGAAAATACAAGGAAAAAGCGTTCTCATCACCGGTGCCTGCTCCGGGATTGGGAAAATCATGGCCCGGCGCTGCCTGGAAAAAGGCGCCAAAGAGGTAATCATCTGGGACATCAACGAAGAAGCCATCGCCGCCACGGTGAAGGAGCTTTCGGCCCTGGGCAAGGTCTATGGACACAAGGCCGATATCTCCAGCCCCGAATCCATTGACGCCGCTGCCGAAGCCACCAAGGCCACCTGCGGTCCCGTGGACATCCTCATCAACAATGCCGGTATCATCACCAACAACAAGGTGTTCTCCGAGCAGACCGACAAGGACATCGACCGAACCTTCGATATCAACACCAAGGGTGCCATGTTTGTGACGCTCCGCTTCCTCAAGGACATGCAGGAGCGTGGAACGGGCCATATCTGCAACATCACGTCATCGGCCGGCATGCTGGCCCTGCCCAAGATGTCGCTGTATGCCGCTTCCAAGTGGGCCGCCATCGGCTGGAGCGAGAGCCTCCGCATTGAACTGGGCCGCGAGAAGAGCCCCGTGAAGGTAACCACCATTGCCCCGTACTTCATCAACACGGGCATGTTTGACGGCATCCACTCCTTCTTCCGCATCCTTCCGCCGGAAGAAGTGGCGCGCAAGGTCATCCGTGCCATCGAATGGAACCTGGGTTACCGCGGCATCAACTTCCCCTCGCACTTCATCCGCCTCATGCAGGGCATCTTCCCGTACCGCTGGTTCAACTTCGTCTTCGGAGACATCTGCGGCCTCTACACCGTGATGAATCACTTCACGGGCCGAAAGGCATAAGAGGTGCGTGCCGTGCCTCGTTGAGCCGTGCCGTGCCCCGCTGGCCCGTGCTCCGCTGGCCCGTGGCCTTCGGCCCGTGAAATGTAACTGTCTTAGTTACTGGAATTTATGAAAATCCTCCTCCGCGTTTTGCGGAGGAGGATTTGTATAAAACCCATAGTATCAATCACTTCCATTTCACGGTGCGCGTTGGGGCGAGAGCATTTGAGCGAAAAACTAAACAAAAATAGTTGCATAACTAAAAAAAATAGTTACCTTTGCGAAAAAGAGCTGGCTTATGAAACGACTGACCAAGAAAGAAGAGGTGATTATGAATCACTTTTGGGACAAGGGCCCCCTGTTCGTGAGGGAGCTCCGGGAGCTGTATCCGGAACCCCAGCCCCACTTCTCCACCCTGTCCACGCAAGTGCGTACGCTGGAAGAGGAAGGCTTTGTGGACCACAAGTCCTATGGCCCCACCTATCAGTATTTCGCCAAGGTTACCAAGGAGGAGTATAAGCAGCGCTCGCTCATCGGCCTTATTGACAAATACTTTGACAACTCCTATCTCAGCGCTGTATCGGCCTTGGTGAAGGAAGAGAAGATCAGCGTGGAAGAACTCAAGGAACTCATTGAACTGGTAGAAAAAGAAAAATAAGATGCCTGCATTCCTTATCTATGAGGTAAAAGTGGCCATTGCGCTGGTCCTTTTCTATATGTTCTACCGGCTTATGCTCCGGAAGGAGACTTTCCACCGGTTCAACCGCATCGTGCTGGTGAGTACGGCCGTGCTGGCTTTCCTGCTGCCGCTTTGTATTGTAACCATCCATAAACCCATGGAACTGGTGCAGGCCGTAGAGAGCGCTTTCATACAGGCCGAAGACCCCGTCACCCTGGAGCTGGCCCCCACCGTGGAGGCATCGGCCCCCTGGTGGCCCCTTGCGCTGATCGTCCTCTTCTGGGCAGGCGCCGCTTTTGTGGTCATAAGGGTGGTCGTTTCCATCATTTCCATCGGTAAGATTGTGATGCAGGGAGAGGTCGTGAGCGAGGAAGACAGCTGCCGCATCATCGTGACCGACCGGGATATCGATCCCTTCAGCTGGATGAAGTACATTGTGCTGTCGCGCCAGGACTGGGAAGGCCCGCACGAATCCATCGTTGCCCACGAGAAGGCGCATATTGCCTACGGGCACTCTGCGGAACTGCTGGTGGTGGATCTGATGAGCGCCTTCCAATGGTTCAATCCGGCCATCTGGATGCTACGCGCAGACCTCCAGGAACTGCACGAATATGAGGCCGATGACGCCGTCCTGCGCTCCGGCACCAACATCAAGGAATATCAGTATCTGCTAATAAGAAAAGCTGTTAGCAAGAGCGGCTACTCAGTGGCTAACAGCTTTAATCACAGTATCCTTAAAAATCGTATTACTATGATGTCAAAATCCAAATCTCCCCTTGTGAAGGGGCTGCGGGTGCTCTATCTGCTCCCGTTCGTGGGCCTGGCCATTGGCCTTCAGGCAAAGACCGTCTATGTCCCGTTGGACAAAGATAGTGAAAATCTGCGCGCCGTGCAAGATACCTTGTCTGAGCGCATTACCAAAAAGACCACCCTGAATGAGGTGACGGTTGTCAAATACGCCAATCCGGAAGAAGAGGATCTTATTGAATTCTTCCTGGTGGACCCGGAAACCATGCCCTCTTTCCAGGGAGGAGATGCCAATAAGTTTGCAGCATGGGTGAACCAGCGAATTGTCTATCCGAAGGACTGCAAGCATTCCGGCACTATGAAAGTCCGGTTCGCAGTTGGGTCTGACGGATCGGTCAGGGATATCAGGGTCATTGAGAGTGTCTGTCCGGAGCTGGATGCCGCCGTTATTGCCGTGATGGCTCAGTCTCCCAAGTGGACGCCGGCCACTAATAATGGGAAGCCGGTTTCCTATGGCTTTACCATTCCTTTCAACTTTATAAGGAGGGAGGTCGGCAACGCAAAGAAATCTTCAGCCCTCGCGTTGAGAGTGCTGCCCGACGGCAAAGTGGAGAACGACGGAAAGGTATATACCAAGGAACAAATCAAGGAGATTGTCCCTGCCCACAAGGCCGGCGAGCCCCAGACCATTGTACAGATTGTTGCCGCCGACAACGTCCCCGTGGGCGTCATCGACGACTTGAAAATGGAGCTCCGCAAACTGGAATCCCTGAAAATCCGCTATGTCAGGGACCCCGCCCAGGATGGGGTAACGCGCTATATGCCCCCGATGCCTCCCGGCGGCACCGTAAAGGCTGAGATTCCGACAGAGGACATCAAACGGGAAAACCTCTTTGTGGTTCGTCTCAATTCTGCCGACAAAATCTTCTTTGGAAACAAGGCCACACAGGACGAGGAAGAAATGGTGAAAATGGCCAAGACCTTCTTGAAACAGCATGGCAAGGATACCCGCTTCATCCTGGGGGCCGATCGCGCAACCAGCTATGGCGCCTACGTTCGCATGCAGGAACTGCTGATGCGTGTTTACTCGGAGGCCCGCAACGAAAAAGCCCTGGAAGTATACGGGAAGCCCCTCAACGAACTTACGGTAGAAGAAAGGAACCAGATCAACTTCCAGGTTCCGATAGGTATTGGCGAAATGGAGCTCAAAAGCGGCAAGTAGTTATCTCGTACAGGCCGTGCCGTGAAATGGAAGCGGCTGATACAGTGGTTTTTACACAAATCCTCCTCCGTAAAACGCGGAGGAGGATTTGCATAAAGTATTGAATGTTAACTAGTTCCGTTTCACGGCTCAATGGGAGCGGAAGCGGGGGCTACTTGGTAATTGCGGCCATTGATAGTGATTTTTTTCACCGATTGACCGTTGATGGTTACGGTGCCGTCCTCCTCAACTTTGGCACCGGGAAGGGACTTAAGTAATTCCTTGGCACTCTCTTCACTCTTGGTAATGATATTCACAACTGAAGAAATCCCCTCCAGGTTGAACTGCTTAAGGCTTTCGGAATCTTTGATCACCGTAACACTTTGAATCTGTTTGGTTGGCAGGTTCTTGACTTCGGATTCTTCCACCACTTTTCCGTCAACGATGTACACAGTATTTTGACCAGTACCGGAACCGAAATGATTCACTCCGGATTTTGCCATCAAAGAGTCGGTTTTCAGGATGATCTTGCCATTATCATTTACAATCATCTGGCTTCTCATGGTTCTTTTTACCGTAGTAATGGCGTGGACGGTGATGGCCTTATTGCCTTTGCCCGTTGTGGTTATCTGGTAATCGCCAATGGTTTTTCCTTTCAGCTGAGAACCGTCAAAATTTTCAACGGTCACATTGTCAATAACATAGATGGTCTGTTGTCCCCATAAACATACGGAGCAGAGCATAAGGACGGTAATAAAGAGTATCTTTTTCATAGATGCTGTTTTTAATTATTCATTGATACAAGATGGAAAGTATTTCCGCCATCCATGGGTGTAAGGATGTAGGAGGCCTCACTGCCATCCTTAAACCGGGCGGTCATGATAAAACCGTCTCCAACGGGCCTGAACTCATAGTCCTCGGCTTCGGCGGGGTCCATGTTGGAGATCAGTTGAAGTTGTTGAAGCAATTCCATGGTACTGGGAGATTCCGTTTCAACCGGCTCTGGCTTCCGATGAAGGAAAACCACGGCCAGGAGAACAGCGGCCACACCCGAAAGGGTCAGGCTCCAGATTCTAATGACCCGCTTGCGCGCATAGCGGACCACCTGGTCAAACTGGTCTCCGGCATCTTCCAGAGGTTCAGTCTCAACAGGGCCGATGATGCCCAAAAGCTCCGCGACGGCCTTTTCCTGTTCTCCCTCGGGAGGGAAGGAGGCGAAAGACTGGGCCAGCAGACGCTCTTCCTCAGGAGTGGCATCGGCCGATAGATATCTTTCTATTAAGGTTTTGCGATTCATATTATTGCTGCAGACTTTTAATCAGTTCCTTTCTGGCTATGGAGATGGAGGCTTTGATGCTACCCTTGGGCCTACCGGTAATGGCCGCTATTTCGTCCAGCGAAAGGCCACTGGCCTTGAGCTGGAGGAGGCGCAAGGTGGCAGCCGGTACGCTGTTCAATACTTGGTCGGCGCGCTGACGGGCTTCGGCCTGCTCTATAGGGAGCGTCGCGCTTTCTGTAGAGGCGAGACTCAGCGGAAGCGGCTCCTGCCGGTTATACCGGGCTTTTCGCCAGAGCGACACACAGGCGTTTTTGGTGATGGTAACGGCCCAGGCCTCCGGATTCCGGATATCGGCCCCGCTGCGCCGGGCCTCCCACAGACGAATCAGGACGTCCTGCACCACGTCTTCCGGGTCTCCTTCCAGGCGCGATGCCCGGAAGAATTTCCGGGTCAGTGCCAGGACCTTCGGCCTTACTTCTGCCAACTCTATTTCCAGCGTGTTTTCCATACTCTGCCCTATCAGACGCAAAAAACGTGAAAAGTTAATCACATTTTTCCCCACCAGTGAAGAAATTTGGAGATTTGCTCCGGGACATACCGGGTTGTAGTTCTTAGAAACCGGAAGGCCTGGGCTTTTTGTTCCTGAGGCCAGGAGAGCATTTCGTGAATGTCGTTCAACTTGTATTTCTCCATAATCTTATGGGTCATTGTAGCGTAAGGTTTGTCTGACCAGCCCACAAATGTTTCGTTTAAATCGTACTCCTTGGCCGTGGAGAGGGCCAATGCGGCGGTCATTTTCTCGTAACTTTCATCAAAAAAACGGAGTGCTTCCTTATGATCTATCACATCGTAGGTACTGATGATATAATCAATTAATTGTTCTTTCTCCCGATAGTCTAACTTGTGGGAGACACGCTGCAACAGATTGTATTTCAGCGGTTTTCCAGCCATTCGCTGCGAGCGTATTACTTTAACGGCCTGTCGCAGGGGCCAGGAGGCATTTCGGATCACGAGTTTCTCAGAGAACGGGTGTTTGCTCACGGAATAGGCAAGGAAGGTCCAGCGATAATCTTCGGCCCTCTGTGCCAATTGCCGCTCGGGGGGATTGTTCCCCACATAGAGAAGACAGTTCCTTCCGTTTTTGCTTCCTTCCTTAGGGACACTTCCAAAGGGCTTTTCAAACCAGGCCCACTTCAGATGGCAGACATCATTTTGCAGTTTGGAGAAGGTACGGTTCACTTGTCCCATGAAACGGGAAAGGTCCTGTTTAGTCTGGGCAATTACTGCCATGTGGATATGGTCTGGCATGGGACAGAGCCCCAGAATCTTGATATTGTGACGGGGAGCGACCGTACAAACCGTAGTAAACCAGACCAGATAGTCACTTTGGCTGTAGAAAAGGAGGCCGTGGTCGGCCGATCTTTGATAGCAGTGGTTCAAGATGCCACTCTTAAAAGTGCGGTACTTCATAAGTATGTCAATTCTCTGCTACTTGTGGTAGCAGTGTTTACGGGCATCCTTAACCGCA
>CAMVJR010000105.1 GCA_947167855.1 uncultured Bacteroidales bacterium | reverse complement strand
TCTCTCAGATGATCATCAACGAGCTTGCCGGCAGCGCTTTCGTACACAAGATGCAGGGACAGCTTTTCAAGAGCCAGGGCTTCACCAAACTGGGCGAGAAGTATATGGGCCACTATACAGAGGAAATGGCCTGGGTGGAGAAATACACCAACCGCCTTCTGGACCTGGGCGTAGTTCCCGAAGTGAAGGTAAGCAGCGAGGCCAAACTGATTGAGGATCCCAAAGCCTACATCGAGGCCGACCACAAACTGCAGAAGGAAGGCGTGGAGACGCTCTACAAGGCCATGCCCGCCCTCGCCGCAGATCCTACTACTTACGACCTTACCAAGGCTTATCTTCTGGACGAGGAAGAGGACCTGTACTGGGACGAGGAGCAGTTGGACCTCATCGAGAAAATCGGTTATCAGAACTGGCTTGTAAAGCAGCTGTAAGATGGCAAAGATTTATGACTTCAAGGCCCTTAACAACAAGGGCGTTGACTTTGACTTCGCTCAGTTCGAAGGCAAGGTCCTGCTGATTGTGAACACCGCATCCAAGTGCGGCTTTACCCCTCAGTACGACGGCCTGGAGGCCCTGTACCAGAAGTATAAGGATAGAGGACTGGCTATTGTGGGCTTCCCCTGCGACCAGTTCGCCCATCAGGAGCCCGGCTCCGACGAAGAGATTGCCGAGTTCTGCCGCCTCAACCACGGCGTCACTTTCCCGCTGATGAAAAAGGTAGACGTGAACGGCTCCGAAGAGAGCCCGGTCTTCACTTACCTGAAATCGGCCGCTCCTACCGAGGAGTACAAGGGTCTCAAGGCTAAGGCCACGCACAAACTGCTGAAAGGCCTGAGCAAAAGCGTGGAAAAGGACAGCGACATCCTCTGGAACTTTACCAAGTTCTTGATTAACAGAGATGGAACTATCGTCAAGCGCTTTGCTCCGGTTGCCGAGCCCGCTTCTTTTGAGAAGGACATTGAAGAAATGCTCTAATGGAAGAAAAGTTCAAACTGGAGAACCAGCTCTGTTTCAGGCTGTACACCGCTTCCCGGCTGCTCACCCAGGCGTATCATCCGCTGCTGGGTGAGCATGGCCTCACGTACCCGCAGTACCTGGTGCTGCTGGTGCTGTGGGAGAAGGATGCGCAGCCGGTAAACGACATTGCCAAGCGCCTGCTGCTGGAGACCAATACCGTCACTCCCCTGCTGAAAAGGATGGAGGCCGAAGGTATCGTGACCCGCAGCAAGGGCCAAGAGGATGCACGCCAGATGATTGTGAAACTCACGAAGAAAGGGCATGACCTTCAGAAGAAGCTGACCGATGTCCCCGAAACCGTGGGCAACGCTGTCCTCTGCGAAAGGGTAACTCCGGAAACCGTCCCGGGCCTCTTCGGCATGCTGGACGACATCATCGACCAACTCAAACAATAACTTCACAACGTGAGGCTCTTGCCAAATGTCATTTCCGCGCTCAGGATAGCAGGCTCGTTGTGACGGCCCTGGCCATGTTCGCCGCCGTGCAGGAGGGGCATTTGATAATGTGTCGTAAAATGAGTATGTTTGCAAAGTCCTCGGTAAGGACGACCTCGCAAGTTATGAATTGGATTGTACTTGTTCTGGCCGGGCTGTGCGAATGTGGCTTTACGTTCTGCCTGGGAAAAGCAAACATAGCCACCGGTGGCCGCCAGATGCTCTGGTATGCCGTTTTTGTTATCCTATATGCATTAAGCATGGTGCTGTTGGCCAAAGCCGTGAAGACCATTCCCATTGGTACGGCTTATCCTGTTTGGACGGGCATCGGAGCTGTGGGGACAGTACTGCTAGGTATTCTTGTATTCAAAGAGCCCGCCACCTTCTGGAGACTGCTGTTTACCTTTACGCTCATTGCCTCAATTATCGGCCTTAAAGTGGTTCAGTGATATGGAATTCAGAGAATTACGACGTTTCAAGCAAGCCGCTACGCTTCAGGAATGCGAGGCGGTGCTGTCATCGGCCCAGCGTGGCATTCTGGCTGTCCATGGAGAGAACGGCTACCCCTATGGATTGCCCATCAATTACATGTATTTGAACGGTAAGATTTACTTCCACTGCGCCAAGGCCGGGCATAAACTGGATGCTATCCGAGCCAATGACAAGGTCTGCTTTACAGTGCTTTCTGAGCCTGTCAAGAATCCCGGAGAATGGTGGAACTGCTTTACCAGCGTAATCTGTTTCGGACGCATTTCAGAGGTAACCGATGAGCAGGAAAAAGACCGTCTCCTGCGGCAGATTGGAGCCAAGTACTTCCCGGAAGGATATGACCTTGAAGGAGACATGGCCAAGAATGCCCGAAACGCGCTAATCCTGGAGATTACGATTGACCATATGTCCGGAAAACACGTAAGAGAGAAGTAACCATAGCCCCCGTAAGTCACTAGGTTACAGGCCCACGTTGGAATATTGCAAACAATTATTTAACTTTGACTTTAGAAGTGTGTTGCACTTCTAAATAGAATTCACCTTTGTTATCTTTGTGGGAAGCAAAGAACTATAACCAAGTATACCACTATGAAGAAAACCATATTCCTGATTGCTCTCATCTGCATGGCGGCCGCTCCCGGCGCAAATGCCAGGAAAAAGCCCCAGGTGAAGCAGCACACTGTCGTTGAGATTCCAAAGGTGCAGCCGCAGCTCATTGCCGTTGAGACGGAAAACACGCAGCTGCTGCTCAGAACCACCGATAAAGGCCAGCTCCAGCAGCTCCGCTATGGCGTGAAACTGGACTTGGCCCCCTTCAGAAACTCCCGGAAGCATGCGGCAATCGTCTTTCCCGCCGCCGGAGGTTATACGGCCGATGCAACCGCCCTTGCCGTAACCTACCCTGGCGGCAGCGTGAACACGGAACTCTATGTGACAGGCTTTACGCAAAATGAGGCCCATGGTGTGGCCACAACTGAGATTTCCCTCAAGGATTACGTTACCCTCCTGGAGGTGAAACTGGTCTATGAAGCATACCTCAAGGAAGACGTAATAGCCTCCCACAGCGAAATCACAAATCCCGGGAAGAAGGCCGTCACGCTTACTCATTTTGCATCGGCCTCACTGAATGTCCCCGGAGAGGAATTCCTCCTTACGCAGTTCCACGGAGACTGGGCCTTCGAGATGCAGACGGAGCGCACCCCTCTGCCCTTCGGCCTCACAAGCATTGAGACCAGAAGGGGCGTCCAGACCACCCAGAGGGCAAATCCTTCGTTTGTCCTGAGCGTGAACGCCCGTGAATTCAGCGAGACAGCCGGGGATGTGATTGCCGGAGCCCTTGAGTGGAGCGGCAACTACAAGATTGACTTCTCCCGCGCAACCGGCGGCAGCGTGGACATCATAGCCGGCATAAACCCCTTCAACTCTGCCTATACCCTCTCTCCCGGTAAAACCTTCCAGACCCCCAGGATGGTATGGACCTTCAGCGCGGAAGGCGCAGGCAGTGCCTCCAGGAACCTTCACAGATGGGCAAGGAAGCACCAGGTTTACAAGGGCGGAGAGATCAACCCCACCCTTCTCAACAGCTGGGAGGGCGCCTACTTCACCTTCACCACCCCGGTCCTTACGGCAATGATTGACGATGCCGCCGAAATGGGCCTGGAACTCTTTGTGCTGGACGACGGCTGGTTTGCGAAGGACTTCCCCCGCAACGACGACTCCCAGGGCCTTGGAGACTGGGAACTGAACACGGACAAGATCCCCGAAGGCATTGACTATCTGGCGTCATACGCCCATGATAAAGGCATCAAGTTCGGCATCTGGATAGAGCCCGAGATGGTGAATCCCCGCAGCAACCTTGCCGCGGCGCATCCTGACTGGGTGGTGCGCTCTGAAGGCCGTGAGATCCTCCAGGAGCGAAACCAGTGGATCCTGGACCTTTCAAATCCCGCAGTCCAGGACTTCGTGTACGGGGTCTTCGACAATACTATGGCCCTTTCAGACAAGATAGACTACATCAAATGGGACTGCAACCGCCCCGTTGAGAGCATGGGTTCAGATTACCTTGGCGCTGAGCAGAACCGCTTCTACATAGAGTACATCCAGGGCTTCTACAATGTTGTCAGGAGGATACGTGAGAAATACCCTGACGTCATTGTCCAGTGCTGCTCCAGCGGCGGCGCCCGCGTGGATTACGGCGCCATGAAGTATTTCAACGAGTTCTGGGTAAGTGACAACACAGACGCGATCACCCGCCTCAAGATCCAGTACGGCACTTCCATGATTTACCCTGCCTGCCTGCAGGCATCCCATGTATCGGCCGTCCCCAATCACCAGACCGGCAACATGACCCCCCTGAAGTTCCGCTTTGACGTAGCCTGCACCGGCCGCCTTGGAATGGAGCTCCAGCCAAAGAACATGACGGAGGGTGAACGTGCCTTCGCATCCCGCTGCATAGAGTCCTACAAAAAGTACAGGGACCTTGTGTTCACCGGAGACCAGTACAGGCTTGGAGACCCCTGGAACACGGATCTTTACGGCCTTGTGTATGTGTCGGAGGATAAATCCCGCGCCGTCTTCTTTGCCTATTCCACCACCTTCCGCAGCCGCGCGCTTGAGGCGCCGGTCCTCAGACTCCAGGGCCTGGATCCCTCAAGGACCTATAAGGTTACGGAACTGAATACGGAAAACAGTTACTGGTGGGGTAATGGAGGCCGATACAAGGGAGGTTATCTCATGAGTGAAGGCCTTGACCTTGAATTCAGGCGGATGTTCGATTCCGCAGTCTTCTATCTGGAAGCGAAGTAAAAAAAAGGACCGCCTCTTTCCGAAGCGGTCCCCTCGTGCGGGCAATGGGACAATTATCGAACCAATTTCGAGGATTTGATGACGGTGTATCTGTTTGGTTTACAGCACTATTGTTCGTCTGGTTTAGAAAATGGAAGTTCTTCTAGGGACTGAATATGGTCGATAGCTTTCTCTGGTGAAACTACACTCCGACCAAGCCGTTTCTCTACCTCTTTGCGGGCCGATTTAGCCACCTCGGCGCCTTCTTTGGCGATGCCGGCATTTTCGGCCAGCCCTTCCGGATCACGCTGCTTGCTGATTTCGGTGGCAGTTTCTTCGGCCAGAGCGTTGAGCAGTAGTTCCATATTGGTCATATTATCCCGGAGGTTTTCCTTGGTCAGACCTTTGTAGCGCTTGTATTCACAGGTGGTCATGCCACTCCATGTTTTGGACATCAAATCTGTCAGGAACGCAAAATCCACTTCTTTTGTTACTCCGCCCCGCTTCCACTCATCGGTAAGTCCTTTGCGAATTTCGATGGTCTTGATTCGTTGATTGATCCATGCCTCGGAGTATCCCAATCGGCGATAGTCTGCTATGGCCTGGTCAATGCTGCGCTCCGGGTCGATTGCCTGGTTGATGCGCTCCGCTGCAACTTGTGCCATCCAGACCTTGATAGGTTCTGCTTTCTTGGAGGGAATGGACTGAATGATACGAAACATGCCTTCCAAATTGGCGCAACGCATTTTTTGAGGTCCACCTTCCGTCATAATTGTAAGGAGGGGTACAATTTGTACCCACCCTTTTGCGAGTTCAGGATCCCGTAATTTCATCCTTTTAACATATTGTTTGGGATCCCTACTCTCCGTAAGAGCCTCAACCACATCCTCAATGGCAAAATACCATTTCTCTTCTTTTTCTACCCAAACAGTGCGGATCTTCTTGCTATCAAACAACTGTATTTTCTCAATATCAGACATGGCGTCAACGTTTTCCACAAAGATACACGAAACCCCATCCAAATACAAATCTTTGCAAGCATTGCAAAGATCTGGAAATGTCGATCACATAATTTAGTACCTTTGTAGAAAGGCCAAATAATAAATGAAACCAAAAGCGGAAATAATAAACCGACTTCCTTCACCCATTCCAACGTCCCATCCAATGGACCGTTAGGACACCAGGAAAGCTAAACGGTGTCCCAGTGGCCGAAAAAAACGCGCTCGGACACGACCCCCCCGGTTTTGGTGCCCGTGCACTGGAAGGTGGACTTATCCCTTCGGAGGCCGAAGGCCGACATGGGGGTGTTTGAGGGGGCGTAGCCCCTTCAATGGCCCCTGGGGGCAGCTGCGGAGCAGCGGGGGTTGAACGAAGTGAGTCCCTTCACCCTGACACGCGAAAGCCCGGCCGTAAAGAGCCGGGCGAAATCGCGTGCGGGTGAAGGGACTCGAACCCATACGCCTTAAGGCACCAGATCCTAAGTCTGGGTTGTCTACCAATTCCAACACACCCGCATGGGAGTGCAAAGATAAGGATTATTTTCGGAATTCCACGCAGGCCCAGTCTTCGCGCTCGGAAGAGCCCACCCAGGTGAGCCCCAGGGCCTCGGCGGCCGAACGGATGGCCGGCACATCCTTCCCATAGAATCCGCTCAGGAGCAGATGTCCGCCGCGCTTCAGAGAGCGGACATAAGTGGGAAGATCCTCCAGGATGATATTGCGATGGATATTGGCCAGGAGCACGTCGTAGGTGCTCATCTGCAGGAGCGAAGCGTCTCCGCAGGCGGTTTCCACGCGGGTACCCACCTTGTTCCAGCGGCAGTTGCCCCAGGC
>CAMVJR010000104.1 GCA_947167855.1 uncultured Bacteroidales bacterium | reverse complement strand
TGCCTGCAGCACCGGAAACAAGAAACCCATGGAAACGCCCAAAGACCAGCTGGTGCATACCCTGTTCTCTTATGCAGAGAGCGGAAAGATTGCCTATGGGCATCAGGACGACCTCTTCTACGGCCACACCTGGAAGGTAGAGGACTGGGAGAACGACGCCCTGGAACGTTCCGACGTCAAGGATGTCACCGGACGCTATCCCATGATCCTGGGGTGCGACCTGGGAGGCATAGAGCTGGGGGCCGACAAGAACCTGGACGGCATTCCCTTCGGCCTGATGAGAAAGGCCGTCCTCAAGCAGGTGGAGCGGGGCGGAATGGTCACCTTCTCCTGGCATCCGCGGAACCCCCTCACGGGCGGTGACGCGTGGGACATCTCCTCCACGGAGGTGGTGAAATCCGTTCTGACGGGCGGTGAGAAGCACGCCGAATTCATGCTTTGGCTGCAGCGTGCGGCCGATTTCATCGAATCCATCGGCCCGGATGTCCCCATCATTTTCCGCCCCTGGCATGAAAACCTGGGAAGCTGGTTCTGGTGGGGAGGGAGGCTTTGCTCCGACCAGGAATACAAAGAGCTTTTCCGTGCCACCTGGCTGTATTTTACCAAGGAGCGCGGCCTCACCAATATCCTCTGGTGCTATTCCCCCAATGGTCCCATTTCTCCGGAGGTGTATATGTCCCGCTATCCCGGGGACGAGTTTGTAGACATCCTGGGAACGGATATTTATGAATTTGTAGGAGACGGCTCTGTGGAAGAGGCCGGCGTACGGTTCCAGAACCAGGTGAAGAACATGCTTTCTACCCTGGTGGCCCTGGGCGATGAGCATAAAAAGCTCATCTGCCTGAGCGAAACGGGCCTGGAAGGGATTCCGGACCTGAAGTGGTGGACCGGGTCGCTGATTCCGTCCATCCAGGATTTCCCCATCTCCTATGTCCTTACCTGGCGCAATGCCTGGGACCAGCCCGGTCATTTCTATGCAGCCTGGGACGGCTTTGAAGGCGCCGCCGATATGAAGGCCTTCAGCGAACTGGAAAATATTGTATTCTTACCATAAGACCATGACCTACAAAGAGCGTTTGAAGTGGCTCAAGGTGAGCCACCAGCAGTTGATTGAAAGAAAGAACTACCCCGTAGAGGGAAACGGTGTGTACGAGCGTTACGAGAATCCCATTCTCACAGCCGATCACGCACCCCTGGAGTGGCGTTACGACTTTAACCCGGACCGCAATCCGTACCTGATGGAGCGCTTCGGTATCCATGCTACCCTTAATTCCGGTGCCATCAAGTGGAAAGACAAGTATGTGCTGGTGGTACGTGTAGAAGGCGCCGACCGCAAGTCTTTCTTTGCCGTGGCCGAAAGCCCCAACGGCGTGGACAACTTTACTTTCTGGCCCCGTCCCATTACCATGCCGGAATGGGGTGAACCCGCCACCAACGTCTACGACATGCGCCTCACCGCCCACGAAGACGGCTGGATTTACGGCATCTTCTGCGTGGAACGCAAGGATCATGACGCGGAGGGGGACCTCTCTGCCGCTACGGCCGCTGCCGGTGTGGCCCGCACCAAGGACCTGGTGAACTGGGAGCGCCTGCCGGATGTCAAGAGCGCCAGTCAGCAGCGCAACGTGGTGCTGCACCCTGAGTTTGTGAACGGCAAGTATGCCCTCTACACCCGCCCGCAGGATGGCTTCATTGACGCCGGTAACGGCGGCGGCATTGGCTGGGCCCTGGTGGACAGCATGGAGGAGGCTGTGATCAAGGAAGAGAAGATTATCAACCTCCGCCACTACCATACCATCAAGGAAGTGAAAAACGGTGAGGGCCCGCACCCCATCAAGACCGACAAGGGCTGGCTGCACCTGGCCCACGGCGTGCGCGGCTGCGCCAGCGGACTCCGCTATGTGCTGTACCTGTATATGACCGCCCTGGAAGACCCTTCCAAGGTCATTGCAGACCCGGCCGGCTTCTTTATGGCCCCGGAAGGTCCCGAGTACATCGGAGACGTGATGAACGTCCTGTTCTCCAACGGCTGGATCTGCGACCCCAACGGCAAGGTGTTCATTTACTACGCCAGTTCCGACACCCGCATGCACGTGGCTACCTCCACGGTGGACCGCCTGGTGGACTACTGCATGAATACCGCCCCGGACGGCCTCCGTACCGGCCTGTCCGTTGAGACCCTGAACAAGATTATTGACGCAAATCAGAAATAAGTATGAAGAGTTTGATTCTCCTGGCAACCCTGGTGCTTTCGCACATTTTCTCCGACCACGCCGTCCTGCAGCAGGAAACCCAGGCCCCGGTTTGGGGCTGGGGAGACCCGGGCAAGAAGGTGGAAGTGGTCTGGGATGGCCAAACTTACTGGACCACGGTGCAGGCCGATGGCTCCTGGCGGGTGAGCATTCCCACCGGAAAGGCCGATGGCGCCACTTACACGCTTACGGTGAAATCCGGAAAGGAAACCCTCACGGTGAACGACATTGTGCTGGGAGAAGTCTGGCTTTGCAGCGGGCAGTCCAATATGGAAATGCCCATCTCAGGCTTTGGCTTCCAGGAAGTGGAAGGTGCCACCGAGGCCATCATGGCCGCTCCGGAAACCGCTTCGCTGGTTCGCGTCTTTGACATCAAAACCGGCAAGTGCACCGAGCCCCAGGCCGATGTGGATGCCGCCTGGGCCTACACCGACGGCGCCGTAACGGCCAAGACTTCGGCCGTGGCCTATTTCTTTGGAAAACGCCTTTCCAAGTCGCTGGGCGTGCCCGTAGGCATTATCGTAAACGCCTGGGGCGGCAGCCGTATTGAGCCGTGGATGACCAAGGAAGTGATCAACGGCGCCGGCCTGACGGATCAGGAACTCAAAGACCTCTATGCCGTAGAAGAACAGCCCGACCGCTGGCCCGAGACTCCGGAACTCATCTGGAACGGCCGCGTGAAACCCATCGTGGGTTACGCCGCCAAGGGCATCCTCTGGTACCAGGGCTGCTCCAACATGGGCCAGCCGCACTGCTACGACAAGTTGCAGAAGGCCATGGTGGAGATGTGGCGAAAGGAGTGGGGGAGAGAGCTTCCCTTCATCTTCACGCTCCTGGCCCCGTACGACCACGGCGATTCCGACGGCCGCTGGCGTCCCTTCTTTGTGGAGAACCAGTTGCACACCGAGGAGATCCTGCCTGGCTCCTGGGCCATCTGCACGGAGACCCTGGGCAACAAGGTGACCGTGCATCCTTCCCAGAAAAAGGAAGTGGGAGACATGATGGTCCAGCGTGCCCTCCAGAGCGTATATGGTATTTACTCCGGCATTTCCATCGAACTGCCGCGCCTGAAGGAAGTAACCTTTGAGGAGGACGGTACGGCCAAGGTGACCCTGACCGAGGTCTGGTCCAACCTGATGAGCATGTCGGCCCGGGATATCGTGGGCTTTGAACTGGCTGGCGAAGACCGTCAGTTCCACTTGGCACAGGCCCAGGTGGACTGGGACGGAGGCACCATCCTGGTAAACTGCCCCGAAGTTCCCAAACCCATTGCCGTCCGTTATGGCTGGCGCAACTTTATGAATGCAAACCTCCAGAAATCCAACGGGATTCCGGTTCCGCCGTTCCGTTCCGATGACTGGGAATACTAAACGAAACCTATGAAAAAACTCATCCTCATTGCCTGGGCTCTTTTGACCCTCTCGGCCTGCAGCCAGAACACGGTTGTGGTTCGCTGCGATAACGGCGCCGTGCGGCTGCAGGTGATTTCCCCGGAAATTATCCGCGTGAGCGTTTCCCCCGACGGGAAATTCCACGACCGCAAAAGTCTGGTAGTTCTGCCCCAGCAGGGATGCAAAGACTTCAGGCTGTCCAAAGAGGCGGGCAAGGAAGTGCTTTCTACGTCGGCCCTTATCGTAGAGGTGACCAAGGCCGACGGCACCTTGCAGTTCTTTAAGGCCGACGGCACTCCACTCGCCTTGGACGGCCGTTCTTCCTTCGAGCCCCTGGAGGTGGAAGGCAAGAAAGCCTGGAGCACCACAGTCACTTATGCATCGGCCGATGATGAGGCCTTCTATGGTCTGGGTCAGCACCAGGCCGGCGAATTCAACCACAAGGGCCTTCGCGAGGAACTGTATCAGTACAATACCAAGATCAGCGTGCCCATGGTGGTATCCAACAAGGGTTACGGCCTTTTGTTTGATGCCTATTCCCTGAGCCGCTGGGGTTCGGCCCAGCCCTACAAGCAGCTGGGAGAGGTCTTTGACCTGGATCTCACGGGCACTTACTGCCCCGCCCAGGGTGAACCCCTGGTGCAGAAGGAAGACAGCTTGTTCTACGAGAACGAGTGGGCCATCCGCAACCTGCCCCAGATGCCTCTGATGGGCGCCAAGGTTACCTACGAAGGAACCCTTACCGCCCGCGAGACCGGAGACTATCACTTTATCCAGTACTATGCCGGTTTCCAGAGCACCACGGTGGACGGCGTGGAAGTGATGAGCCGCCGCTGGCGTCCGGCCTGGAACCCCAACAGTTATAAGTTTACCGTGCATCTGGAGGCCGGCCAGCCCACGCCCGTGAAGATTGAGTGGGAGCCGGACGGAGATGTGTCGTATATCGGCCTGCGTGTGGCTCCGCTGGAGACCCCGGAGCAGGAGTCCCGCCTCACTTTCTGGAGCGAGTTTGAACCCCAGGCCGACTATTACTTCATTGCCGGAGGCAACTACGACGGCGTGATCAAGGGTTACCGCCAGCTCACCGGCAAGGCGCAGGTGATGCCCAAGTGGGCCCTGGGCTTCTGGCAGAGCCGCGAGCGCTACAGCACCCAGGAAGACCTGGTGGGCACGCTGGCCGAGTTCCGCCGCCGCCACATCCCCGTGGACAACATTGTCCAGGACTGGCAGTACTGGCCGGATGACCAGTGGGGAAGCCACGCGTTTGAAGCCTCCCGTTATCCCGACCCCGAGAAGATGCTGGACGACGTGCACGAGATGCACGGCCGCTTCATGATCTCCGTCTGGCCCAAGTTCTACACCAATACGGAGCACTACAAGGAGCTCAAGAAGGCCGGTTATGCCTACACCCACGCCGAGGAAGACTCTCTGGTGGACTGGCTGGGCTATAAACAGAGTTTCTACGACGCTTATGCCGCCGGCGGCCGGAAGATGTTCTGGGACCAGATGGACGAAAGCCTCTACAGCAAATATGGCAAGAAGATCGACGCCTGGTGGATGGACGCCAGCGAGCCCAACCTGAGGGACTGCCTCCCCATGGACTACCTCAAGTGGCTCCTTACGCCCAACGCCCTGGGTTCTTCTACCGAATATCTCAACGCTTACGCCCTGGTCAACGCCCAAGCCATCTACGAAGGCCAGCGCAGCGTGGACCCCGACAAGCGTGTCTTCCTCCTGACCCGCAACGGTTTCTCCGGCCTGCAGCGTTACAGCACGGCTTCCTGGAGCGGTGACATTGGCACCTCCTGGACCGACATGCGCATGCAGATGGCCGCCGGCCTGAACTACTCCATGAGCGGCATCCCGTTCTGGGGCATGGACATTGGCGGTTTCTCCGTGATGAGCAAGTTCTACAATCCGGAGAATGCCGATGAGTGGCAGGAACTGCAGACCCGCTGGCACCAGTTCGGTACCTTTGTCCCGCTGTTCCGCACCCACGGCCAGTGGCCCCGTCG
This sequence comes from uncultured Bacteroidales bacterium, assembly GCA_947167855.1. Taxonomy (GTDB): domain Bacteria; phylum Bacteroidota; class Bacteroidia; order Bacteroidales; family UBA932; genus Cryptobacteroides. The sequence continues at coordinate 1,031 of CAMVJR010000104.1, read as the reverse complement.
CGAACTCTGGAACATTGCTCCGGAAGGATCTCCGGCCTATGAGAGCATCCTCTGGTATATGCAGTTGCGTTACCGCCTGATGCCTTATCTGTACTCCCTGGCCGGCGCCGTCCATTTTGAGGACGCCACCCTGATGAGGGGCCTGCCCATGGATTATCCGGACGACCCCGAGGTCCGCGACCTCTCCGACCAGTGGATGCTGGGACCTGCCCTTATGGCCTGCCCGGTGTATGAGTACGGTGCCCGCGAGCGCAGTGTCTATTTCCCGGAAGGCGGCTGGTACGACTTCTATACGGGTAAGTATATCGAAGGCGGTCAGCGCCTGACGGTGGCGGCTCCTTACGAGCGCATGCCGCTGTACGTCCGTGCCGGCAGCATCCTTCCTATAGGCCCGGCCCTGGAATGGACCGGTGAGGACGTCCCCGACCACGTTACTTTCCTGGTGTATGCCGGAAAGAATGCAGAGTTTACGTTCTACGAAGATGATGGCGTCAGCTACGGTTATGAGAAGGGTGAATACAGCACCATCCATGTCCGCTGGGAAGACAATGCCCGTATCTTCACCCTGGATGACCGGGAGGGATCTTTCCCCGGAATGCTCAAGACCCGCACCTTCTGCGTGGGCGTCGTCGATCCGGAGAACCCCGTGCCGTACGATCCGGACAGCATCAACAGCCTCTGCATTTCCTATGACGGATTCAACAGCAGAATCGGCCTGTAATGAATAAACTCTAATATATGAATAAGCATTTAATTCCCGTTTTTGTTATGCTTTCAGCTTCTGTGTTGTCTTGTAATTCTAAAAAAGGAGAAGTAGTGATTCCTGCCGATAAAACCGTTGAGGCCAAAGTTGAGCAGGTTCTGAAAGGCATGACCCTCGAAGAGAAGGCCGGCCAGATGGTCCAGCTTTCCATTATGGTCCTTCAGGACGAGACCAACGAGGCCCTGGATCCGGCCAAACTGGACAAGATCATCGGCCAGTACAAAGTGGGTTCTATCCTGAATGTGATGAACGACCACGCCCATTCCCG
>CAMVJR010000103.1 GCA_947167855.1 uncultured Bacteroidales bacterium | reverse complement strand
CCAGCGGCTGCTGGCAGTAGATGGCCAGGTCTTCCAGGCCCTTCATCTGCTGGGCTTCCTTGACCACCACCAGCTGCCGGTCCGCCATCATGGGAAAGCGGCGGGCAGCGGTAATGACGGTCTCTGCGGTAACATCGGCCCCGTAGCAGATGGTCTCGTTGAAATCTTTTTCCCAGTCCTGGAGGCAATGGTCAATGATGGCGTTGCAAACCAGTTCCGGGTAATAGGGTTCTTCACCCATTAACAGATATACACACTTGAAGATGCCACTACGGACATCTTCAAGTATGGCCCGGACCTGTCGGTCCGTCTCGATATAACCTTTTTGAGCTGCCACTTATTATTTGGCGAACTTCTTCTCCTTGGCGCGCACGATCTTCTCTTTCAGAGCATCTGCGGCCTCAGTGACGGCTTCTTCAAAGGTGTGGGCGCGGCGCTCAATCACCAGTTCTTCTCCCGGGATATGGGTCTGGAGTTTGACGCTCTTGTTTTCTGCGTCAGGAAGGAGGCTCAGGGTGACGTCGATGTCTCCCATGTTGTCGAAGAACTTCTCTGCTTTTCCTACTTTCTTCTCAATGAAGTCCAGCAGCTTCTCGTCTGCGTTGAACTTAAGGGACTTGACATTAATCATGTGTTTCTTCGTTTTTTGCCCGGGGATGGGCGTTCATATATTGTGCCTTGAGCCGTTCGATGGAATTGTGGGTGTAAACCTCCGTGGCCGCGAGGCTGGAGTGGCCCAGCATCTCTTTGATGGCATTCAGGTCTGCGCCTTCGTCCAGCAATGCGGTTGCGAGCGAGTGCCTGAGCACGTGGGGGGATTTCCTCCCGCTGATGCCGTAGCCGTCCAGTTCCGTTTTCACTGCCCGGTCCACAAACGCCGGATACAGGGGCTTGCCTTTTTCCGTTGTGAGGAGCGGACTTTCCGGTTGACGGACTCCTACCATCGAGCTAGCTGCTTGTAAATATAGTGAAATTTCTTCAAGAATGGAAGGAATGAGGGGAATTTCTCTCATTTTATCACCCTTTCCTTTTACGCGGAGGGTTTGCCTCCCACGGTCCACGCTTTGCTTTTGAAGGCCGATGAGTTCCGCCCTCCGGATGCCGGTTGCATACAAAAGGCTGATGATGAGCCGCCGCAGCCGCCGGTTGTACAGCTCCGATGCCAGCTTGTCGCCGGGCCTGAGGCTCAGCAGGATCTGCAGCTCCTCCTCCCCGGCCGCATGGGCCGTTTCCTGGAGGTAATCGGCCATGGACTTCTCCGTATAATACTCCGGCAGGCGCTTCTCCATCTTGGGCCGCTTGACCCCGCGGACCGGATTGGACTTGAGCTCCCCTACCTTAATAAGATAGTTGCAGTACCCGCTCAGCGCACTCATATGCAGATGCACGGTCCGCGGCTTCAGGCCCTTCTCAATGAGATAGGCCTCATACTCCCGGATTCTGGAAGGAATGAGGTCCCCGCCCCACTGGGAGAACTCCTCCAGGGCCTCCCGGTACAGCGTCTGCGTCCGGGGAGAGTATCTCCGGACGTCACGGATGTAGGCTATGTACTTATCGATCATTTGGATGCAGGTCCATTTCGGCCGCCTTGGCTCTCATGTAGGCATCGGCGGCCTCAAAGGTGTACGGAATCTCCCCGTCCAGGACGGCATTTTTCACCATCTCCTTCAGCTGGCCGATGGTATTGCACGGCTCCAGGCCGAACACCTGCATGATGTAGTCTCCGGTGATGGGATTCTTCCAGTTGCGGATCTCGTCCTTGGCTTCCACTTCGGCCATCTTTTCCTTCACCAGTTCAAAGTTGCGGCGGAGGCGGGCCACTTTAGCGGGGTTCTTGGACGTGATGTCCGCGTTGCACAGGAGCATGAGGTCGTCTATATCCTCGCCGGCGTCAAAGAGCAGGCGGCGGACGGCGCTGTCCGTGACCTCGTCGTCCACCAGGGCGATGGGTCGCAGGTGCAGGTTCACCAGCTTCTGGACGTACTTCATCTTCTCGTTGAGCGGCATCTTGAGCTTCTGGAAAATCTCCGGAACCATGCGGGCTCCCACCACCTCGTGGCCGTGGAAGGTCCAGCCCTGACCGGGCGCATAGCGTTTGGAAATGGGCTTGCCAATATCGTGCAGCAGGGCGGCCCAGTGGAGCCATAGATTGGGCTCGCGGCCCTCTTCCTTTTCAAAGAGAATCACGTTCTCCAATACCTGGAGCGTGTGGGTGAAGTTTTCCTTATGGCCCTTGCCGTCCACCGTTTCCACGCCTTTGAGGCGGCTCAGCTCCGGCAGGAACTGTTTCAGAAGGCCGGTCTCTTCCAGGGTCTCGAAGGCCATGGCAGGATGGTCCGTCATCAGCATCTTGTTGAGTTCTTCCACAATGCGCTCCCGGGAGAGGATCTGGAGGCGGTCGGCCATGGCTTTCATGGCGGCGATGCTCTCCGGCACAATGGTAAACTTGTGTTCCGGCGTACTCAGCCGGGCGGCAAAGCGGATGGCCCGGAGCATGCGCAGGGGGTCGTCGGAGTAGGTCTGTTCCGGCTCCAGCGGGGTGCGGATGATGCCCGCCGCCAGGTCCCGGATGCCTCCGAACGGGTCCACCAGGGCGCCGTAGTCATCGGCCTGTAAACTGAAGGCCATGGCGTTGATGGTGAAGTCCCTTCTGAGCTGGTCTTCTTCCAGCGTGCCGTCCTCTACAATGGGTTTGCGACTGTCCCGGTTGTAGCTTTCCTTGCGGGCGCCCACAAACTCCACTTCTATGCCCTTGTACTTGAGCATGGCGGTGCCAAAGTTCTTGAATACGGACACCCGGGACTTGGTCTTGGCCGCCACGGCCTTGGCCAGTTCGATGCCACTCCCCTCCACTACTATATCAATATCCTTGTTGGGGCATCCCAGGAAGCAGTCCCGCACGTAACCTCCAATCACAAAGGCCCGTACGCCCAGTTCCCTGGCCGTATCACTCACGAGCTTAAATACCGGATGCTCTAAATAACCTTCAGTCCTTGTCATAACTCGTCATGGCCAGCCCGACCGGCCATCTCTTCCCACATGGGGGCTTTCTGCATAAATTCCCAGCCATCCTGCGTCCTCTGGAAGAGGAACGTCTTGGCGCCATTGGTGATGCCAATGTACTTCACTTCCAGCTCGTTGCAGTAGCGGATGGCCTGGTCTATCACTTCCTGATTCAGCTCCACCTCCGGGCGCTTGCACTCAATAAGCATCAAGGGTCTGGCCGTGCGGTCGTACACTACGATATCGGCCCTGTACTCCTTGGCCCCGTGCTTGAACGCCACCTCACTCCCCATCATGTGCTCCGGCACCTTCATCCCCTCGTGCAGCACGGATATAAACCACTGTCGCACAGCCTCCTCGGGCGTATTCTTCACGCTCTTCTTCCTCAGCGGGTCCCAGATATATTCTTCCTGAATCATTTCAACGCCAAATTTACCCTTTTTCCCTCTCATATCCAAACCCACCACCCACTCCTCGTGCGCATCCCTCGTCTCCTCGACCCCGCCTACCCACTCCTCGACCCTACCTAAAGCACACTTTCGGCCCTGTGGGGCACATTTCGTGCTTTACCCCACCTCCTTACCCCGGCCTAAAGCACACTTTCGGCCTTCTGCGCCCCATTCTGTGCTTTACCCCCACTCCTCGACCCTGCCTAAAGCACACTTTCGGCCTTCAGAACCATATTCTGTGCTTTAGAGCAACCTACAACCATAGTATTAAAAAAACTTCGTACCTTTATACCATGAAAGCAAAGATCCTTTTCCTGGCGCTGGGACTGCTGGTGGTGGTTTCGGCCCGTTCGCAGCAGAGGCTGCAGCCCATTCCCGTAGACTACAAGTGGCTCAGTAACAAAGAAGTAGCGTTTACATACGATGGTTCCTACACAGACCCTGAGTGCTTTAAACTCACCCTGGGCAAAAAACTCACCCGCACGGAAGGTTTCCAGGCCCCGGAGAAGTATACGGACTTTCCGCTGCGGCCGCAGGGCGCCGTGAATCTGACCTTTAGCCCGGACTCTACCAAACTGGCTTTCACCCGCAATAACGACCTTTGGGTGGTGGACATTGCCAGTGAAAAGGAAACCCGCCTCACCTTCGACGGCACCGAAACGGTCATGAACGGCTACGCCAGCTGGGTTTACTATGAGGAAATCCTGGGCCGCCCGTCGCGCTACTGCGCCTTCTGGTGGAGCCCGGACAGTGAGACCCTGGCTTTCTACCATTTTGACGACACGGAAGTCCCCATGTTCCCCATATACTCGCCCAAAGGCCAGGACGGTGTCCTCCGCCGCACGCACTATCCCAAGGTGGGAGAACGCAACCCGGAGGTAAAAATCGGCTTTGTAAAGGCTTCCGGCGGCGATATTGTCTGGGCCGATTTCAACGAAAAAGAGGACCAGTACTTTGGCATCCCCTTCTGGGGGGCCGACAGCAAAGCTTTCTTTGTGGCCCGCGAGCCGCGCATCCAGAACACCCTGGACCTGTACGCCGTGTCGCCGGCCGATGGCAGCAAAAAAGCCATATACCATGAGGAAGTGCCCACCTGGCTGGACTGGATCGAAGGCATGCTCTTCACCGACAAAGGCCTCTACATGGTCCGCAGCTTCGAGACCGGCTGGCAACAGATCTACTTCCTCACCTACGACGGCCAGCTCAAACGCCTCACCGACGGTCCCAACTGGCGCATCACGCTGTTAAGGGCCGAAAAAGACGGAACCGTCTATTTCCTGGCCGAAAGGGATTCGCACGTCCGCCAGTGCCTGTACAAGGTTTCTCCGAAGGGGGTGATATCGGCCCTGACCGACCCTTCCTTATATGTGCTGGACGCATCCTTTGCTCCTGACGGCAAGCATTTTATTACCCAGGCCTCCAACCTCAAGACGCCCTGGGAGATCCGACTGTACGACCTCAAGGGTCATACCGAGCTCATTGCCAGCCAGGGCCGATACGAGGACCGCACCGGCGAGATAGTTACCATCACCGTGGACGGGCTGGAGCTGCCGGGCGTGATCTACTATCCCGAAGGCTTTGACCCCGCCAAGCAGTACCCCGTGCACGTGGACATTTACGGCGGCCCCGACTCCCCGCAGGTGTTTGACCGCTGGGTGAATCCCGCCCGCTACGGCTGGTACTCCAAGCACGGCATCATCGAGCTCATTGCCGACTGCCGCGCCGCCGGCCACAACGGCCGAGAGGGCCTGGACGCCATCTATAAGAAACTGAGCACCATTGAGATAGACGACTTTGTAGAATGGGCCAAGTGGCTCCAGAGCCTGCCCTACGTGAAGGGTGACAAGATTGGCGTAGAAGGCTTCAGCTTTGGCGGCACCATGACCACCCTGCTGGTAGCCACCGCCTCTGACTACTTCCATTACGGCATTGCCGGCGGCGGCGTATACGACTGGACACTCTACGACACCCACTACACCGAGCGCTTCATGAGTACGCCCCAGGACAATCCGGACGGCTACAAGAACACCGCCGTTATCCACCGGGTAGGCAGTTATCCCGTCAAAGAAGGAAAGGCCGATGGCCGTGTAATGCTCAAGATTACCCACGGTACCGGAGATGACAACGTCCACTTCCAGAACACGTTGCAGCTCATTGATGTGCTGCAGAAGCAGGGTGCGGCCTTCGAGCTGATGATCTACCCCGACGGCATGCACGGCTACAGGGGCTATCAGGGCGCTCATTTCCAGGCCGCCAACCAGGCCTTCTGGAAGAAGTATCTGCTGAATTAATCCGATTTCTGCTTGAAGTGTAAAACGGCTTTCAGAACATCCAAATTTGACCTTGTCAGTCTTGCCAGTTGCTTGATTGACAAGGTTTTTCTTTCGGACCATATCTGATTGGCCAGTTCAATACGTTCTCCATGAGATAGATTTAGGACATCCCTCCCATAATTTGAAAGACTTCTTTCAGAAATCTCTTTCCTAAGATTGCTCTCATCCTTTCTATCCAGGAAAGGTTTGGCATCGGCCGCTTCCATTTCGGCCAAATCTTTTTTCTTAACACTCAAAAAGGCAATAAACTGCCGGGGTGAAACAAATACATTATTTCTGAGATAATCTATGTCCATATAACTTCTGGGAACAAGCATTCCGTCAGCATTGTATTCCCAGTCTCCAGGAAGTTTTACTCGCGTCCGGAATATTCGACACTGTTCGCGATAGCCCAGATCGGACACTTTCTTGTATGTTTGCTCTTTGCCGGAATGACAGTAAGAGTGACCAGGACCCCAGCGATAATCCTCCGGCAGAAATTCAAATCCTACCTCCGTACAGTTCCTGAATACATATATAATCTTGCGACGCAGTTCTTCCATGTCACGGATGGGATCGGCCTCAATCCAGATTGAGTTCTTCACTCGTTCAGGGTGGCCATCTCTATTAAAATGCCTAACGATGAGTCTCTTAATCTCAGACTGAAACTTCACTATTCCTTCCGGCGCACCTCTGAGTATACAGTGAAAGTGGGTTGTCATCACCTCCAGCCCCAGTACCTTTAAGTGACAATAATAAGATACTACGGCTATAAGATTCATCATAAGGACAAAATTTCCATCTTCGTCGCATAGTACAAGGACCCGAGTCCCATCAGAATAGACGTGATAACAATCATGAATCGGTTTTGACACAAACTCATCCATACAAAATGACTTTGTACAAAGGTACTGAGCGTTATCGGTTTCATCAAAAATAAAAAATTATTATGCAAGTCGCATTATATCAACTTGTTATGTAATAGTAATAACCAATTTACGCAGTGACGTTCTGCCTAAAG
>CAMVJR010000102.1 GCA_947167855.1 uncultured Bacteroidales bacterium | reverse complement strand
AAACAGATATTTGGTCATCCACTGGATTAACCGGAGGATATAAGAATTACGCCTATACTTGTTCCTCACGCAAATATTCTCAAAAAAATACGCAGAGCCATGTATTCGCAGTTTGTCGACTCTATTAATGAATCAAGATTAAAATTTTAATCTTATATTCGTTCAGCGATAGTATCAATTAATAATGTGCAAGAGGCCCCCTTATTCTAGTGGGCCTCAATTACATAACCACGTGTCAATAGAAGTCAAAGAAAGAAATCATCAATACTCTTTTAGTCAATAATCAATTTGTTCCACCAGCGCGGCTCTGAACAATACTGACGTTATAACAATAGGTGTTTCGAAAAATGGATATTACTGATTATCTGATAGTTTTCAATTGCCGCTTCCATCAAATGCAGAGGAGGATTTATGTAAGATACTAGCCATGAGCCATTTCCATTTCACGGGGCAACATCACAGGAAGAAGGGGTGGGCTGGAGCGTAATTAGAGCGGAAAAGGGTCCGCGCGGAGGCCTGTGCAGGGAGCGGTGCTTGCATGACGGCGTGTGTTTGACGACCGTTAGACGCGCCGAAGGCGTGGCTAAAAGGGAGGAGTTAGCCGTCAAGCGACCGGGTGAGCCCCTTTTCCGCCGTTGGAGCTCCAGCCCACCCCTTCCTCCTTTACCCTCAGCACTTTACGCAAAAAGGGGCGCACCGGATGGTGCACCCCTATAATCGTAAGTGATGGAAAGACTAGAGCTTAGGTCCAGCTTTCACGAGGGCCTTACCAGCGGCGTTGCTCTCGTACTTGTGGAAGTTCTTGATGAAGCGGCCGGCGAGGTCCTTGGCCTTCTCTTCCCACTCGGCGGCGTTCTTGTAGGTGTCGCGAGGATCGAGGATACCGGTGTCTACACCTTCCAGCTTGGTGGGAACGGTGAAGTTGAAGTAAGGGATCACCTTGGTAGGAGCCTTGTCAATGGCACCGCTGAGGATGGCGTCGATGATACCACGGGTGTCACGGATGGAGATACGCTTGCCGGTACCGTTCCAGCCGGTGTTCACGAGGTATGCCTTGGCACCGCTCTTCTTCATCTTCTTAACCAGCTCCTCTGCATACTTGGTGGGATGCAGCTCCAGGAAAGCCTGGCCGAAGCAGGCGCTGAAGGTAGGAGTGGGCTCGGTGATACCACGCTCGGTACCGGCGAGTTTGGCGGTGAAGCCGGAGAGGAAGTAGTACTTGGTCTGCTCAGGGGTGAGGATGGAAACCGGAGGCAGAACACCGAAGGCGTCTGCACTGAGGAAGATCACCTGCTTGGCTGCGGGGCCGTGGCTTTCGGGACGGACAATCTTCTCGATGTGGTAGATAGGATAGCTTACGCGGGTGTTCTCGGTGACGGACTTGTCGTTGAAGTCAATCTTGCCGTTCTTGTCCACGGTAACGTTCTCCAGGAGGGCGTCACGACGGATGGCGTTGTAGATATCGGGTTCGGACTCCTTGTCCAGCTTGATTACCTTGGCGTAGCAGCCGCCTTCGAAGTTGAACACACCCTTGTTGTCCCAGCCGTGCTCGTCGTCACCGATGAGGAGACGCTTGGGGTCGGTGGAGAGGGTGGTCTTACCGGTACCGGACAGGCCGAAGAAGATGGCGGTGTTTTCACCGTTCATATCGGTGTTGGCGGAGCAGTGCATGGCGGCGATGCCCTTCAGCGGGAGGTAGTAGTTCATCATGGAGAACATACCCTTCTTCATCTCACCACCGTACCAAGTGTTCAGGATAACCTGCTCCTTGGAGGTAACGTTGAAGGCTACGCAGGTGCTGCTGCGGAGACCCAGGGCCTCGTAGTTCTTAACCTCGGCCTTGGAAGCGCAGTAAACCACGAAATCGGGTTCCTGGTCGAATTCCTTCTGGTTCTTGGGACGGATGAACATGTTGGTCACGAAGTGGGCCTGCCAAGCCACCTCCATGATGAAGCGGACCTTCATGCGGGTATCGGCGTGGGTGCCACAGAAACCGTCCACTACAAACAGGCGCTTGCCGCTGAGCTGCTTGATGGCGAGTTTCTTGACCTCTTTCCAGACGGAAACGGACATTTTGTGGTTGTCGTTGGGATAACCCTCGGTGGTCCACCAGATTTCTCCGGGTTTGCCTTCCTTGGTGGTGTTGTCGTAGACAATGTACTTGTCTTTAGGGGAACGGCCGGTGTAGACACCAGTCATCACGTTGATAGCGCCAAGCTCAGTCACCTGGCCCTTGTCAAAACCCTCGAGACCGGGTTTGGTCTCTTCGTTGTACAAAACCTCGTACGTGGGGTTGTAAAGGACTTCCTTCACACCCGAGATACCGTACTTTTTGAGATCGATGTTTGCCATAAAAGTATCTGTGTTTGAATTTAAATTTCCAGTCTACAAAGTTACTGATATTCCCTTATTTTTCCAAGCGAACAACCAGTCTTTTTCGGAGGGCGGGAGCCTGCGAAAGGTTCTCCAGTTTTTCGGCCTCATCCAGCCAGCGGGCCGATAGCTTGTAGTCCCCCATCAGGAAGAACGTCTGGGCTATGTTGAAGCACGCGCAGGCCCGTTTGATGGAGCTTCCTTCCTTGACCATAAGAGCCCATCCGTCAATGGCTTTAGCGTATTCTTCATCGGCTGCATGCTGCAGCGGCGTGAACCAGCTCTCGGAGCTGTAATCCTCGAAGTAATAGAAGCTGAAACTCTCGTTGCTCCAGGTGGATAGGAAGCGGCGGGAGATGCGGTCTCCCACTTCTTCTGCATAGTCCGGGACCTGTGCCATGGCCAGCGTTTTAAGCCCGTCTTCAGATGTGATGCCGCTGTTGAACACATTGAGCTTGAGGATGGCTTTTCCCTTGTGGAGCTTGACCTCGTCCTTGTCCATGCTGTCGTACACGTACAGATGCGTCTGGACCGGCATGGTGGCCACGGCCACATAGGCCGAATCCACGGAGGTGGCGCCGGAAACCGGCTTGTTGGCCTGCATGTCCAGGGCTCCCAGGGAGGAATTGAGGAGGAAGATCACGTCTCCTCCGGTTTCCATCACCAGGTTGTGCATGAGGTCGGTACCCACGCTGTCCGGGCTGGCAATGCGGCTAAGGCCGATGACCTCCTGGCCGTTAAAATAATCGGCCTCCAGGGCGCGGGCCAGGGCCGATGCTACCTGACGGTCGAAAAGGGAATCTACCTGGTTGTTGCCGTCCATGTAAACGATGGAAGCGGTTTTACCGACGAGGGTGAGGCCGGACTCGGAGGGTTGGCGCACACCCAGGTGCAAGGGATAAACCTGCGGCGAGCAAGCCGCCACAAAAAGGACTGCCGAAAGGAGCCAAGTCAGTTTTTTCATATTACTTCTGCACTAAGGTCGTATTCATCGGCCGCCGTGATTCTGACGGTGAGGAACTGTCCCACCAGGGACTTGGGTTCTGCCCCGTCAAAGGCCTCTGCCGTGTACTTTACCAGGATTTCGCCATCCACTTCCGGGCTTTCGAACTCGCTTCTGCAGACCAGGACGCCGTCTGCAAAGGCGTCTACCAGCACGCGGACCTGGGTGCCAATCCGGGATTGATTATATGCAAAAGAAATGCCTCGCTGCACTTCCATGAGCTCATTTAAGCGCTTTTGTTTGACGGCAGGCTTGATGGTGTCCTTGAAATGCTCTGCGTCGTAGGTTCCCTCCTCCTCCGAATAGGTAAAGGCACCCATCCGCTGGAAGCGGGCCTCCTTCACAAAATCCACCAGCTCTTTGAAATGGGCCGATGTTTCCCCGGGATGTCCCACGATGAGCGTAGTACGAAGGGCAACGCCCGGCACCCGCTCCCGCATGCGGCGGATGAGCTCCCGCGTCCAGGCACCGTCCACGTGGCGGTGCATCTTGTCCAGGACCTCGTCTGAAACGTGCTGCAGGGGGATATCCATGTAGCGGCAAACCTTGGGATTGTTAGCCATCTCGTCCAGCACATCCTCCGGAAAATCGGCCGGATAGGAGTAGTGGATGCGCATCCACTCGATGCCCTCCACCTCCGAGAGCTTGCGGAGCAGCTGGGCCAGGCAGCGCTTGCCATACAGGTCCAGACCGTAGTAGGTGGTGTCCTGGGCAATGATGATGAGCTCCTTCACGCCCTGGGCGGCCAGCGCCTTGGCCTCTGCCACCAGCTTCTCCATGGGAACGGAGATGTGCTTTCCGCGGATGAAGGGAATGGCGCAGTACGAGCAGCGGCGGTCGCAGCCTTCGGAGATCTTGAGATAGGCGTAGGGCTTGTACTCCCCTTCCAGCAGCCGTCCATGGCTCATTTCGGGCCGAGGGCGGCAGCCCAGGGCCTTGATGAGGGGATCCAGCTCCCGGGCGCCGAACCAGCCGTCCACCTCGGGGATGAGGCCGGGCAGTTCGTCGGCGTAGCGCTGGGACAGGCAGCCAAATACCAGAAGCCGCCCAACCGCTCCATCGGCCTTCCTTTTGGCGGCGGCCAGAATGGTTTGGATGGACTGCTCCTTGGCGTCTCCTATGAACCCGCAGGTATTGATGAGGAGAACGTCTACCGGACAGGTTTCTCCTTCCGGTACGATCTCATAAGAGTCTTGTACCTGATAAAGCAGGTGCTCGGTATCTACCGTATTCTTCGAGCACCCCAGGGTGATGACCTGGAGTTTGGGCATTAGGCCTCCTTCTGGGCCTCGGCCTCGCGGTCCTCGTCCGTTACGAAATCCAGCGAAGCGTAGTTCTTGAGGGCATTGTACCACTCGCACACTTTCTTCATGTGGGATACGTAGAAACGGTCTCCGTCGTAGTTGGGAATGGCCTTGGCAAAGAGGGCCTTGAACTCTTCCGGGGCGGCCTTGGCGGCGGGGGCATCGGCCTCCTTGAGGGTCTCGTGCATCTTGGCAAAGACATCCTTGAGCTTCATCTCGCCGTCGGCGGTGTAGATGGAGATGTCTTCCAGGGTGGTGATGCCGGCGTTGGCGCTGAAGTTGGAGCGCTTCTTGTCTTCGAAGGACTCAACGATGGCACCGGTGCGGGACTGGGCGATATAGTTGAAAAGACCGTGCTGACCACGGATGGAAAGGGTTTTTGCGAGATCGGTTTTCATATTCTTACTTAATCTTCTAAAATCTTACAAAGATACGAATTTCTGTCGAAAAAGAGATGCTCTACCGCGGCCGACAGTTCCGCGTCCGTACCGGCATTGGGCAGGACGGCATCCACTTTGTCCATGGGGAAGGCCTGGGCCTGCATCCGACGGAGAACGTCTTCCCGGGTTGCACCGTCCCGGGCCATCACCCGCTGCAGGCGCAGTTCCTCCGGGGCCTCCACCAGCACCGCCGCATCGTAAATGTCGTCAAACAGCGGTTTGGAAAGGATGAGGGCCGATTCGATAACCACAAAAGGGGCCTTCTGCCGGGAAAGCCAGCGACGGTAGTCCTGCAGCACCAGCGGATAGACGATGCCCTCGAGGGTCTCGCGGGCCTGGCTGTCGCTGAAGATAAGGGCTGCCAGCCGCGCTTTGTCCAGGGAGCCATCGGCCTGCCTTAAAGGGGTCCCAAGGGCCTTTTCCAGCTGGGTAATCAGGGAAGGACGGCGGGCATAGAGCCCTTTGGTGCGGGCGTCGCATTCGTAGACAGGAATGCCCCGCTCCTTGAGCAGGGCGCAAACGGCCGATTTGCCGCTTCCGATTCCTCCAGTGACCAGGACGGAGCGCATCAGTGAACTTCTATGCAGTCAAAGACCTCCGGTTCTATGCGGTAGTCCAGCACGCCGGAAGGCAGGCGCATCACGTGCGGCACGCAGCGGCCGGTGAGGGAGGAGCTGAAATCTCTCCAGTCTATGTACAGACGGAGGGTGGCCAGCGGGTCTTTGGCTATGGGGAAAGCGCAGCGCAGATACACCTGGGCGGTGGGAGGATACACCTGCAGGGAGGACCCGGCGGGCACATTCCACACTTCCACAGGCACTTTGGCCGACAGTTCCACGTAACGGGACACCGGGAGCTCGTAGCTCACTTCGTCGGCCGACAGGCGGACGTCCTTGATGGGATTGAGCTTGAGCAGGCCATGCTGCGAGCTGGACACTTCCGAGAGGAAGAGGCGGCCCGTAGTAACCCGCTCCACGGCTTCCAGTTTTTCTTCGCTTCCGTACACCGTAATGGAATCCGGCATCACGCGGAAGGCACCGCTCTGCATGTACTGCGACTTGCAGGTTACGCTCAGGGGCACATCCACGGGCACTTTCTTGTGATTCTCCACGGGGAAGACAAAGCGGAGCGTATCCGTGATGAAGGCTTCCAGCTGGGCGTCGTCTCCAAAGAACTGGTTGATGTAGGAGTTCTTGGCGCCGCCGATGACGCAGAATACGCCCGGGGCGGTGCGGCGGAGGTCTGACTTGTTGAACTTGACCTTGACGGCCTGACGGTCGCGGCGGCTGAACTCCCGCACCAGGCGGAAGCCCTCCGTGCGGCAGCGGGCGCTTACCAGCACTGTGTTGGAAGACTCGGAGCCGTAGCCGTCCAGGTTACACTGGGCCACCACCGGTACGCTGATCACGCCGGTGTACTGCTGGGAGAGATTGACCATGAACCACACCAGAAACGCCAGGAGAACGGACAGTACAAATACTATCCATTCCCGGCCCCGGGGTCCGGGCGAGAATCTGACGTGGCCCTTGGGTGTCATTTACTTCTGAGCGGTATCGGAATAATCCTTTACAAGACCCTGCTTGTCCACGCGGAGCTTGACGTCTCCGTCCACCTTGATGAGGCAGGTCTTTTCGCTGACTTCTACAATTTCTCCGTAGATACCTCCTACGGTTACCACCTTGTCACCCTTGCGGAGGCTGTTGCGGAACTCGTTGAGTTCTTTCTGCTGCTTGCGCTGGGGACGGATCATGAACAGCCACATCACCAGGATGA
>CAMVJR010000101.1 GCA_947167855.1 uncultured Bacteroidales bacterium | reverse complement strand
TCGGTGGTGAGGATGGACTCGTGGCCCAGCATTTCCTGGACGATGCGGAGGTCGGCCCCGTTTTCGATGAGGTGGGTGGCAAAGGAGTGGCGGAAGGTGTGGGGGGAGATCTCCTTCTGGATGCCGGCGGCCATGGCCTGGTCCTTGACCAGTTTGAAGAGGGATACACGGCTCAGGGGCTTCCCGAAGCGGTTCAGGAAGAGATAGTCCTCGTACTTGCGCTCGGAGGGGACGGGCCGATCTTCCAGGTAGGCGCGGATGGCATCGGCCGCCACCTCTCCCAGTGGGACCAGGCGCTGTTTGTCGCCTTTGCCTATGACGTCCACAAAGCCTTCGGCCAGATACACGTGGGAGAGGCGGAGGTTGGCGGCTTCGGAGACCCGGAGGCCGCAACCGTATAGCACTTCCAGGATGGCCCGGTCCCGTTTGCCAAAGGGCTTCTTCAGATCTACAGACTCCAGAATCGCCGTCACTTCCTCTACGGAGAGGACGGCCGGGAGGTACTTGCCCAGCTTTGGGGCATCCACCCGGTCGCAGGGGTTCTCCTGGACCTCGCCCTCCTGCACGCACCAGTCAAAGAAACTTCTCAACGAGCTGAGTAACCGGGCCGAACTCCGTTTTGAGAGGCCCTTGTCTGTGACATGCCCCAGGTATCGGGTGATGTCTGCGGAGCTGACCGCTGCCGGGGGATACCCTACGTACTCCAGGAATCCTTCCACATCGTGGCAGTAGGATGCCACCGTGTTGGGTGACATCCGACGTTCGATACGAAGATAGTTCCTGTAGTCCTTAATCATTTCAATATACAGATTCTTCGGGCCAGAGGCCCTCAGAATGACAAAAGTGCCGTAATATTGTGAGATTCTTCGCTTCGCTCAGAATGACAAAAGTGCCGAAGAATCTGTTACAAGGTTTTGTACTTAGAACCGTAATACAGCATCTGACCCAGATAGTCGTCGGTGTAAACCACTTCGTAATCTACTACTTTTCCGTCTTTTACTACGGGTTGGATGTCAGGGTTGATGAAACCGCCGTAGGGTTTGAGGTTGAGGGCTTTGTAACGCTCCAGGACTTCCTTGTGGAGGTCGGGGTCGATGTGGACGGCATAGGTCTCAATGAGGTTCTTACCGGCTACGTAGTCGCCTTCGGATTTGATTCTCTGGACCTCTGCCAGGAGTTCGGCAAAGAGGGCACGGAGTTTAACGTAGTCGTTCACTACGAAGTAGGTCTTGCCGTCACGAACCTTCTTTTCGATAACCTTGTCCTGGGCTCCTTTCTCGTAGCACCATTCGGCTATGAGCTTACGGTTCTGCATGTGGGCTTCGGTGTTGGGACGGCCCAGCTCTACACGGGTAAACTGGACCATGAGTCCGTTCCGGATGTAGTTGGCGTATTCAGCCTTGTAGGCGTCCTTGTCGGGCATGATGCCCAGTTCTACCATCTTGGGGTCGGCGGTGTAGTAGAGGCCGAAGAGGTCGGCTCGGGCTTCTTCCAGGGCGGAGGCGTATTCGCCCATGGCGGTGGTGCTCACGCCGGGGAGGAGCTGGCCGGAGCCGTGGCCCAGGCACTCGTGAAGGTCGGTGTGGATTTCATCGGCCAGGGTTCCCCACTTCTTGGCCAGGTCTATTTCTTTCTGGTTGTAGGCGAACTCGGTGAGCGTGCTGGTGGGCATCTCCTGGGCGCTGTAATCGTACGTGTGGGTGATGTTGGCAATGGTCACGGACTTGGAGCCGTGCTCCTTGCGGATCCAGTCGGCGTTGGGGAGGTTGATGCCAATTGGCGTGGAAGGGTAGCTGTCACCGGCCAGGCAGACGGCATTGATGACCTTGGCGCTGATGCCCTTGACCGTCTTCTTCTTGAAGCGGTGATCCACAGGGGAGTGGTCCTCGAACCACTGGGCGTTGGCGGAGAGGATCTCCGTGCGATTGGAGGCCTCGAAGTCCTTGATGTTCACGTAACCTTCCCAGGCACCCTTGCGGCCCAGCGGGTCGTTGTAGTCCTCTACAAAGCCGTTGATAAAGTCCACGGTGCCCAGGGTATCCTTGACCCATTCAATGTTAAAGGCGTCCCACTTGCGGAGGTCGCCGGTTTGGTAATACTCTATAAGAAGGGCGATGGCGCGTTTCTGGATATCGTTCTCCGCCACCTCTTGGGCCCGCGCCAATTCTTCACAAATCTTGGTAATGGCAGGGGAGTAGATGCTGCCCACCTTCCAGGGAAGTTCTTGGACTTTTCCGTCCTGTCCTTTGACCACCTTGGTGTTGAGACCGTAGGAGATGGGCTCGGGGTCGGAAGGGTCTACGATGGAAGCGTAATAGGCTTCTACTTCTTCGCGGGTTACACCATCGTAGAAGTTAACGGCGGATTCCTTAATGATGTCTCCAGAAGTGTTTGTGGAACGTCTCTGGGGGTAGATGTCGGGATTATAGATGATGTCCAGCAGGCCTTCGTCCTCTACGCCGGCAGCCGTAAGCAGACTGGCGAAGTACTCTCGCGGGCAGGCCGGGAAGAACTTGTCCTCTGCGTAATGATGATGGATGCCATTGGAGAAAAAGAGCCGTTTGGCATAGACTAAAAAGTCCTGATACTCCTGCGAGTCGGTGGGGATGTCAGAGGTTTCTAAAATGGCTTCCACCGCATGGCGGATGCGGAGGTTTTCCTTGCAGTTCTGGTCCCAGAGGATGTCGCGTCCGTACTTGGCGGCTTCGGCCAGGTGGTAGGCGTATTCCTTCTGCTGGAGGGAGAGGTTTTCCCAGCCGGGGATGCGGTAGCGCATGACCTTGAGGTCTGCAAACGAGTCAATGGTATACTTGAATCCTTCCTGTTTTTCAGGAGCTTCGCAGCTGCTCAGAAGAGCGGCGGCACTGAGTGCTATGGTCATTATTACAGTCTTTTTCATACTGCGAAGTTACAAAATATTCTTATATTTGTAAGTTATGAGAAAGATGCGCATCATTGTTGCTTTGCTGCTTCCGGCCCTGGTGGTGTCCTGTTTCAAGGACCCCAATTTTGAGCCGGGAGGCGGTGAGAGCGGTTCCCAGAGCCAGCCGGGCCGCCTTCCCACCCAGGAAGTGAGGAATGTGATGATCATGTATTCGGCGGGCTTCAACAGCCTTTCGAGCCCGCTTACCGTGGACCTGGAGGAGCTGGAGAATAACTTTGTGCCCAGTGCCTCATCGAGGACCGACAATATCCTCCTGGTGCTCTCCCGCCGCAAGATTTACGACGACTCCACCCCCATTGCGCCTGTGTTGTACCGGATTTACAAAGACCGGGAGGGGACGGTGATCAAGGATACGCTGCTCAAGTGGGACGAGAAGAAACAGGCTACCGACCCGTCGCTTTTGCAGGAAGTGCTCCTGTATGCCAAGAACGAGTTCCCTGCCAAGGGATATGGCCTGGTGCTCTCTTCGCACGGAAGTGGATGGATCCCGGACCCCGACCGCGCCACAAAAGGAGCGAGCGTGATGTCCGTGGGGCAGGATTCCGATACCGGCCGCGTGCACGAGATGGAGCTCTACGAGTTTGTGGATGCCATTCCGTACGAGCTGGATTATGTGCTGTTTGACGCCTGCTTCATGGCCTGCGTGGAAGTGGCCTGGGCCCTCAAGGATGTGACGACGATGGTGGGCTTCTCGCCCACGGAAATCATGTCGGACGGCTTTAACTACAGCACGCTGGCGGAGCGGCTCATTGGCTCTTCCGAGCCCGATCCGCTGGCCGTCTGTGAAGACTATTTTGCGCAGTATACGGACCCTTCCCAGCGCACGCCCTACGCCTCCATCACGCTTGTGGATACCCGGAAGATGAACCCCCTTGCCGAGGTGTGCCGCACCCTGTTTGAGAAATACAGGACCTCCATTGCCGCCCTTCGCTCCACTCAGGTGCAGACGTACTTCAGGCCCGGCCGCAACCCCTGGCTGGACCACCTCTTTGATCTGCGGCACATGCTGGTGAAAGCGGGCATTTCGGCCGAAGAAACGGCGGCCTTTGACCAGGCCCTGAGCCAATGCATCCTGTACGAGCGCCATACGGATTACTTTATGAGTCTGCCGCTTATCAACGTGTGCGGCCTGTCCGTTTTCCTGCCTTCCAGCGGAAACGATTCCTTGAAGGCATTCTACAAAGAGCACGTTGCCTGGAACACTGAAACTCAATTACTTGATTAATATGAAAGATTTTGTCAAAACTATGTTGGCGGTGATTGCCGCTTTCATTGTGGTGGGCATTCTGAGAGGCCTGTTTTTCCTGGTGATGATTGGCAGCATGGCCACCATGGGCAAGAACTCCACCGCCCTTCCCAAGAGCGGAGGCGTGCTGGATATCAACTTCGCTGAGTTTGCCCTGGGAGAACAGACCCAGAGCGAACCGGCCCCCAGCTTCTCGCTGGCCGGAATGGCCACCATGCTTCCTACCGTGGGTATCCACGATGCCGTAAAGGCTCTGCAGGAAGCCGCCAATGATCCCGCCATCAATTTTGTGTATCTGAGAGCCGACGAAGTCTCTGGCGGCATGGCCCAGCTGGAAGAGTTCCGTGGAGCTCTGCAGGCCTTCCGTGCCTGCGGTAAACCGGTGGTTGCCTATACGGAGGCTCCCGGCAACGGGGCATACTATCTTGCCTCTGTTGCCGACAAGATTTACATGGGCTCTGCCCACGGCTACACCTACAGCCTCATGGGCCTCTCTACCCAGATGATGTTTCTCAAGGATATCCTGGATAAAGTGGGCGTGAACGTGCAGCTGATCCGCCACGGCAAGTACAAGAGCGCCGGCGAGATGTTTATTCGCAACAGTTCCTCTCCTGAGAACCGGGAACAGAACCAGGTGATGATCAACTCCCTGTGGAAGGCGCTGAGCGCCCCAATGGCTGCCGCCCGTGACCTCACGGAAGAACAGTTCAACAGCCTCATTGACAACTTGTCCCTGGTTTTGCCGGAGGATTTTGTGAACAATGGACTGGTAGATGAACTCGTGAACCATGAGGCCCTGGTGGGCAAACTCTGCACCCTGGCTCAGGTGGAAGATATCAAGAAAGTGCACCTGGTTTCCCTGGCAGATTACGTGGACGCCAAAGTCTCCGAACCCGTGTCCAAGAACCATGTGGCCGTGATTTATGCGGAGGGTGAGATTGTGGAAGGCAACGAGATGTCAGAGATTGCCGGAGACCGCTTTGTGCATGTGATTGACAAAGTCCGTAAAGACAAGAACGTGAAGGCCGTGGTGCTTCGCGTGAACTCTCCCGGCGGCAGCGTGGCTGCTTCCGTGAAGATTCGTGAGGCGCTGGATCTGCTGCAGGCCGAAAAGCCTCTTGTGGCGTCCTACGGTGATTATGCTGCGTCCGGCGGTTACTGGATTTCCAACGGTTGCCAGAAGATCTATGCAGACGCCACCACCATCACCGGCTCTATTGGCGTCTTCTCCATGATTCCGGAATTCTCCAAAGTAGCCAAGAAAGTGGGTGTGGGCATTGAGACCATTGGCTCCAACAAGCACAGTGACATGCTGTCCCTCATGCGCCCGTTCGATAACGCAGAACTGGCCTATATGCAGGCCTCCGTGGAGGATATCTACGAGCTGTTTGTGAAGCTGGTAGCCGACTCCCGTAAGCTCACCGTTGAGCAGGTGGACGCCATTGCCCAGGGCCGTGTTTGGGCCTCTACGGACGCCCTCCAGATTGGCCTCATTGACGAGATTGGTACCCTGGAAGACGCCATCTCCTATGCTGCCGCTTTGGCTGACCTCACCAGCTCCGACGAGTACTCTGTGGTGGGCTATCCCGCCCCTCTCTCCTTCATCGAGCAGCTGATGGAGCAGTTTGGCGGCTCCAACACCGAGCAAGAGATTTCCGTCTGGCTCAACTACCAGCCCGGAAAGTACTACGCCCGCCTGCCCTATAACTACGTCATCCGGTAGGGGTTTCATTGTCTCTTTTAGCTGAAGGAAATTGGTTTTTCGGGTACCGCCGCGAAAAATAATTTCCTTCAGCATTTTTTATTGAGTTTAATTTAAAGAGTTTTAAATTATAATCTATTAGATTATTAGCACTTAATTCGAAATAATTTGTTACCTTTGCATAAGGTAATTCCGCCGTACAAAGGAAGACGGGCCCCCGTCCACGCTTGCTGGGTCAGTAGCGCCGGGTGATATCTTGAATATCAAGCCCTTATGTTGCTCCACCTGCGTTTATACCCGCGGGTAGGGGGAATTAAAGAATTATCCCATCATTAACCCACACTTATGAAAAGATCCCTCATCATCACCGGCGGTGCTGGTTTTATTGGCAGTCACGTAGTTCGTCTGTTTGTGAACAAGTACCCGGAATACAAGATTATCAACCTGGACAAACTCACGTATGCGGGCAACTTGGCCAATCTCAAGGACATTGAGGACAAGCCCAACTACAAGTTCGTGAAGATGGATATTTGCGACTTCGACGGTGTCCTCAAGCTGATGCAGGAAGAGAACGTGGACGGAATTATCCACCTGGCGGCAGAGTCCCATGTGGATCGCTCCATCAAGGACCCCTTCACCTTTGCCCAGACCAACGTGATGGGTACGCTGAGCCTCCTGCAGGCTGCCAAGGCTGCCTGGGATGGCGATTACGAGGGTAAGCGTTTTTATCACATTTCTACGGATGAGGTGTACGGGGCTCTAGAGATGACCAACCCGGAAGGCATTGAACCTCCATTCACCACCAAGGCCTCCAGCGGCACGCATCACCTGGCCTACGGCTCCAAGTTCTTCACAGAAGACCTCAAGTACCAGCCCCATAGTCCGTACAGTGCGGCCAAGGCTTCCAGTGACCACTTCGTTCGCGCATTCCACGACACGTTTGGCCTACCCACGATTGTCACCAACTGCAGCAACAACTACGGACCTTACCAGTTCCCCGAGAAACTGATCCCTCTGTTCATCAACAACATCCGGCACCGGA
>CAMVJR010000100.1 GCA_947167855.1 uncultured Bacteroidales bacterium | reverse complement strand
ATCGGCCCGGAAGCCTCCTCCTTCGAAAGTGAATCCGTCTCCGTTGGACAGGACGATGCCGGAGGAGGTCGGCTTCAGGATAAAGCCGTCCGGGGTAAGGCGCTGGACGGTTCCAATATATTCTCCGCCTCCTTCAGCAGCCCACTGGCCGCGTTTTCCATCCAGGAACAGCTCCGTATAGCCGCGGTTGAAGGTTTTGTCGAGGTCCGGAACAAAACTGCCCCGGACGTGGCCGAAGGAAGATCGGCGGTACCGGTCCGGGTAGCGGGCCACCAGGGCATCCAGGGCCTCGGAATAGGCCCGGACTACATTCCGCACATACGACTCTCCCTTGAGCCGTCCTTCAATTTTGAAGGAATCCACCCCGGCGTCGGCCAGTTCTTCCAACCGGTGCAGCAGGTTGTAATCCTTGAGGGAAAGGAGGGCCTTGTTGCGCACCAGTACCTTGCCGGAAGCGTCCTCCAGATCGTAGAGGCTGCGGCAGGGCTGGGCGCAGGCTCCGCGATTGGCGCTTCGGCCCGTGAGGTATTCTGAAAGGTAGCACTGACCGCTGTAGCACACGCAGAGGGCGCCGTGTACGAAGAACTCAATCTCTGTGTCCACCGCTTTGTGGATGGCCTTGATCTGTTCCAGAGACAGTTCTCTTTCCAGAACCAGCCGGCCAAATCCCAGGCTCTGCAGCCCGCGGGCTTTTTCCGGTGTGCGCAGGGCACACTGGGTAGAAGCATGCATGATGAGCGTGTCACTCATGGACAAGACGGCGGGATCCTGCACAATCAGGGCATCCACTCCCGCCCCTTCCAGTGCCTTCACCAGCTCCCGGGCCTGGGGGATTTCTTCCGGATTCAGAAGCGTATTGACGGTGGCGTAGATATGCGCGCCAAAGCGGTGGGCATACTCACAGAGTTTGGCAATATCTTCCACGGAATTGCCAGCCGCCTGCCGGGCCCCGAAGGCCGGACCGGCAATATAAACGGCATCGGCCCCGCAGTCAATGGCTGCGAAGCCGATGTTTATGGTTCTGGCTGGAGCCAGTAGTTCCAGCGCTTTCACGACTTATTTCAGGGCCTTGAGCTGAGCCTCGGCCTGGGCGGCGTACTTGCTGCCGGCGAGCTTCTTATAGTACTCGGTGGCGGTAGCCTTGTCACCAGCCTTCTGGGCGGTAGCAGCGATGGTGAACATGATGTCTGCGGCGTCCTTGGCATTGGGGCTCACTTCCAGGTATTTCTTGTAGGCGTTGATGGCGTCCTTGCTCTTGCCGGCCTTGGTGTAGGCGCTGGCGGTGAGCTTGTAGGCGTTGGCGCTCTCGACAAAGCTGTTGGACTTCTCCAGGGCGGCTACGGCCTCCAGGTTCTTGCCGGCCTTCAAGAGGGCCTGGCCTTCGCGGAGGTAGGCGGAGGAGAGGAGCTTGGCGGCATTGGCCTCTCCCAGTTCGTTGGCCTTGGTGAGGGCCTCGATGGCGGCGTCGGTGTTACCACCCTGCATCAGGGCCTGGCCCAGCAGGAGGTTGGCTTTGCCGTCTTCCGGATTCTGGGCTACCAGCTCCTTGAAGGTGGCGGCGGCACCGGCGAAATCCTTGTTGCTCATCTGGGTGGAACCCTTACGCATGTAAACGTTGGGGACGAGGGTGGCTACCTCGGCGGCAGCTTCGGCCTCTTCATATTCTGCAGCTACGGTCTTGGCCTCGGCCAGGGTGGCAAGGGCCTCATCGTAGGCGGCTTCGTTGATCTGCTCCTTGGCAATAGAAAGCAGGGCACCGGTGATGGCGGTCTTGCACTTGGAAATGAATTCGGCGGTGTCTTCTTCCGTGCAGGCCTGGGCCATTTCGAGTGCAGAACGGAACTTAGCCAGAGCTTCGGTCTTGTTGGTCTCCATGGCCTGGGCACCGGCGTTGAAGGCATCAACGGCCGCATTGAAATCCTGTGCACTGGCCACTGCGGCTGCAAGGCACAGCGTTGCGATAGCTACAAAAAGTTTTTTCATTTCAGTAAGATATTACACTAAATTAAACATTCGTTTAGCACACGAGTTGCAAAAGTAGCAAAAATAGTTGTATTTTTGTGCGAAAAATTCTAAAAATGAATCTTTGCAGGCCATATTTCCGCTATTTGCTGCTTGCGGCGCTGTTGTTTTTCTCAACAATTGTGCCAGCGCAAACCCTTCCCAGCCTGCCCAAAGACAATCGCATCCAAAAAGGCAGCCTTGCCTGCGGCGTGCGGTATTACATGGTTACCAACACTTCGGCCAAAGGATATGCCCATATTGCGGTGATCCAGCGGGATACGCCCCTCTCGGACGCCTCGCGGGAGCAGCTGGATGCGGCTTTCCTGTCCCGTATGGGCGTGGCCCCCGGCCCGGAAGGCTATGTAAGTGACGTGGACGGTTCCACGGTGTACCACTTCCGGGACGTGCCCTTCTATCGGCCCGAGGTCCTGGATTCCATGCTCCTGTATTCGTTTGCCCGCGTAGCCCTTTCCAAGGCCGAACAGGCCGTGGTGGTAAGCGGAGACATCGATCCCGTGGAGCTCAAGAAGAAGATGGACATCTTCTCCATGCTGGTGCCCAAGATGCTGGTCAAGGAGAACCACAGGCCGGACTATGTCTGGGAGCCTTCTCCGGCCCCTTGGGTGGATGCCTATCCTTCGTCGTCTCCGGTGGCGGAGGTGTCGGTTACCTATGCCGGCGCCCGCGTCCCCTTTGACCATATGAACACGGCCCAGGCCATTGTGTCGGACCTCTTTGCAGAAGAGCTCCAGGCCATCCTGCGGCACAGGCTGTCGCGCAACCTCCGGGATGCCGGCATCCCCTATGGAAACATCGGCT
Organism: uncultured Bacteroidales bacterium; assembly: GCA_947167855.1. Taxonomy (GTDB): domain Bacteria; phylum Bacteroidota; class Bacteroidia; order Bacteroidales; family UBA932; genus Cryptobacteroides. Next base: position 4,153 of record CAMVJR010000100.1, on the reverse strand, counting down.
TCCGTTCCCTCCGCAGCATGGATTACGGTGGGGACGAGCGTTATACAGTTACGGTGAGCGTGGCCAAGGAGCACGTGGATGAAGCCATGCGCATCATTTCCTCCACCCTGGCAGAGATTGACGCCCGGGGAGTCACGGCCCGCGAATTCTCGGATGCCAAGAAGGTGCTTACCGCCCGCATCAGAGGCCGCGCGGCCACCACGCCGTCCCTGGAAGACGACATCCGCCGCTGCGTGGCCAACTTCCTGTATGGCGCCAACCTGGCCCCCTACTCGGAAACCATGCGCCTGTTTGCCAGGAAGAATCTGGCCGATACCACCGAAACGCGCTTCTTCAACCTCTTTGCCGATGCCCTCCTGGGCCAGCTGGAGAACCTTACGCTGGAATTCACCGGCGCCCCCGACTCCCTGGACAAGGACCAGGCCCTGTTCAACTACAACCTGGCGTACCTCTACGGGTCGGTGATCCCCAGCGGGAAAACGTACGACTGGCACAGCGCCGACAGCTCCAAGCTGGCCGTATCGGCCCCCAAGGTAAAGATCAAGGCCGAAAAAACCGAGCCCGTCACCGGCGGCACCCTCTGGACCTTCTCCAACGGCATGCGGGTGGTGTTCAAGCGGGTTTCCGGCAGCGGCGTGTTCCATTACGCACTGCAGCTGAACGGAGGCCTGAGCCAGATAGCGGGCCTCAAAGAAGGGGAGGGCGGCTATATCGGTGACCTGCTTTCCCTGTACGATGTGGCGGACATCCCCGCTCCCGCGTTCCGGGATCTGCTGAGCGCCGGCGGCGTCAAGATGGAAACCGAGCTGTCGGTCCACAGCTTTGCCATCAAGGGAGAGGCTCCGGCGGGTCAGCTGGAGTTCCTGCTCAAAGCTCTGCTGGGACTGGCCGGCAACCGCAAGCTCAATGTGAACGAGTTCAATCATTACAGCCAGAACCAGGCCCTGGTCCAGCCTTCCGTCACGGATTTGCTGTACCAGCGGCTGGTCAACGGCTTTGTGTATACGTCCAACAAACTGCCGGGCAAGCTAACGGCCGATACGCCCGCCAAGGCCCACCGCTACTACAACGAGCGCTTTGCCCATATGCAGGATGGCGTGCTCATCCTCTCCGGAGACCTCAAGGAAGAGGAGGTGAAGGCCCTGCTGCAGCGTTACCTGGGCGGTTTCCGCACCGATAAGGAGGGCGCTGCCCGCAAGCTCGTGACCCTGCGTCCGCTCAGCGGAACGGTCACCGCGCCCGTCCAGGGCCAGCCCCGGGGCCTCTACGTGCTCATGGATGCCGAGTACGCCCTTACGTCGGATCATTACTACACCTCCCTGGTGGCGGCTCACGCCCTTCGCCAGACGCTGGTGAAATACCTGGCCCCTTACGGCTATACGGTCAAGCTGGAAACCAACTTCTTTGCCCAGCCGCAGGAGCGTTTCCAGATAGAACTGGCCTGCCTTCCGGCCGCTCTGTCCGGTCTTCCGGAACAGACGCCTTCCCAGGATCCGGAGGCGGTGCTGCCGGTCCTGCGGGAAGCCCTCCAGGCCAGCATGAACGAACCGATAGACCCGGTAGACCTCAAGGCCTGGAAAGACCGCCTGCTGGCCGACGTCAAACTGGAACTCTCCAGCCCGTCGGGCTTTGTGGCCACCCTGCTGGACCGCTATGCCAACAACAAGGACATCGCCAGCCGCTATGAAGAGAGCATCGGGGCCATCAATGCCGCCAAGGTGCAGGAGTACCTGCGCGCCCTGGTGAGCGGCGGCCGCATAGAATTTGTGTCGGAATGAGCCGGAAAGACTTTGGAACCATCATCGAGATAGGAGACGTTCTGGTCTCCGAAGACGTCATCCTGGAATACTTTGCCTGCGACTACGATGTCTGCAAGGGCAAATGCTGTATTGTGGGAGACAGTGGCGCTCCGCTCAAGGAAGAGGAGCTGGAGCCCATAGAAGCCAATTATGAGGCCTTCAAAGACCTGATGAGACCCGAAGGCTGGGCCGCCGTGGATGCCAAAGGCTTTTTCGAGATAGACCGCGACGGAGACCTGGTAACGCCGCTGGTACCCGGCAGCGAGGAATGCGCCTTCTGCCACTTTGAGGAAGGCAGCTGCTTCTGCTCCATCGAGCGCCGCTTCTGCCAGGGCAAGTCCACTTTCAAGAAACCCATTTCCTGCTCCCTCTACCCCATTCGCGTGGTAGACCTGGGAGGGGGCCGATGCGGGCTCAACCTCCACCGCTGGGACATCTGCAAGGAAGCCTATGAAAAAGGGCGCCGCGAAGGAATCCGGGTGTACGAATTCCTCCGCGGGCCGCTTACAGATGCTTTTGGTGAGGAGTTTTACTGCGCATTGTCGGCCGCTGCCAAGATGCTGATAGCGGCTTCGTAATCGTTTTCATTCACTTTGACCTCGATGGGCTTGGCATAGCCCAGGGAAGGGAAGGAAGAGTCGGCCGTAAAGACGCCGGCCGGGATGCCGTTGTCTCCCAGATAGGCGGCGCAGATTTCGGCCTGGTTCCTATCCACGAAGGTGGCAACTGTCTTGAATCCTTGGGTATCAGTCGTCATACTGGTTGAGTTTGCGGTCCAGGAGCATCACCACGCGGACCAGGTCCCGGGTGAGACCCTCCGCCTGGAATCCTTCCAGAACAGGGTTAATGGTAATGGTGTCTTCCCACAGGCGGGCGGCCCGGTTGGTGCCGGACTTCAGGTGATACTTGCGGCCGCCTTCCGGGGTTTCACCGGCAAAGACATATCCCCGGGTGTCCAGGGCTTCCTCAATGGTTTTCCAGTTTCCAGCCGGGTCTCCGGTGGCATGGACGGTGCGTTTTCCGTAACCAAAGAAGGGGTAGATCAGGCTCATGAGGGCAAAGGCCGCCAGGATGAGTTCTACCGATTTCCAGCCGCTTCGGAAGGCGGTGTTGATGTCGGTAGAGGCCATGCCGCTGAGCATCAGGATGCCAATGATTACGGCAAAGATGAGCGTAATCTGGATGAAGTATTTCAGAGCGCGTCTGAGGTGCGTGATCATATCAGTTCTCGGATAATTTCGTCGGATACAAAGAAGTGGTCTTCGGGTATGCGGTAGCGCCGGCCTTCCTTGGCCAGGGCGCCCGCTGCGCAAAGGCGGTCAATGTTTTCCCGCAGGCAGTTGGCTTCCAGGAACTCGGCGTCCACGCCGCGGGAGGTTCTCAGGCCCAGCATCAGGGTTTCCACCTTTTCGTCCTCTACGCTCAGGGATTCCCGCGTGAGGGAATAGCCGGTGAGTTCGGGGCTGTTCCAGCAGCGGCCTCTTCCGCTGAAGGAATGGGCCGAAGGACCCAGGCCCACATAGGGCCGACGGGACCAGTAGCCGCCATTGTGCACGGCCTCATAGCCGGGCTTGGCAAAGTTGGAAATCTCATAGTGGAGGTAGCCGGCGGCAGCCAGTTTGGTGCAGAGGAGGTAGTACTGGGCGCGGCAGACTTCTTCTGACGCTTCCTCGTACTCTCCGTTCTCCAGCCGGTGGGCCAGGACGTTGTCCCCTTCTACGGTGAGCTGGTAGCAGGAGATGTGCTCGGGGCCCAGTTCCAGCACTTCGTCAATGGTCTTCTCCCACACTTCGTTGGAGAGATTGCTCAGGCCGAAGATGAGGTCTACGCTGATGTTCCGGATGCCGGCTTCCCGCACCATCCGGAAGGCCTTTTTGGCGTTCTCGGCGTTGTGGCGGCGGTTCATCCACCGGAGCAGGTCGTCGTCCAGGGACTGGATGCCGATACTGATGCGGTTGACGCCCAGCGTCTTGAGGCTCTCCACGTAGGGGAGCCCCTTCTCTACCAGGTCTTCCGGGTTCACTTCCAGGGTAAACTCCCGGTAGGGGCCGCCGTGGCCTGCCTCCTCCAGGGCCAGGAGGATGCGGGTTAAACTGCTTAGCGGCAGCACCGAAGGGGTGCCACCGCCAAAGTAGAGGGTTTTGGGGTTGTCGTCCATTTCGTTGCTACGGCGCTTGATCTCTTCACAGATCTCGCGGGTGTAGGCCTCAATCATTCCTTCTGCGACAATCTCGGAATAGAAGTCACAGTAAATGCAGAAACTCTTGCAGAAAGGGACGTGGATGTAAATCATGTTATCTGAGCATACATTCGGCGCGGCCCAGGAGGCTCTTCTCCGTGAAGACTTCCAGGGT
>CAMVJR010000099.1 GCA_947167855.1 uncultured Bacteroidales bacterium | reverse complement strand
TTGTACTGTCAGGAAAGTGAACTTTCCCGCCAGCACAACTGCCGGCGGGCCCCTCCCGTTCACGGAGCCACGGGCGGCTACGTCCCCGGAACCCACATTCCCTCCGGGAACAGGTTATGGATATGCTCCCGAGCACCAGGAAGGCCGTTTTGGTGCTCGGAGTTCGTTTTTTTGTCCCTACTCTTCTGTATGGAGAACGGGGGGAAGAAGGAGTGGCATGGGACGGGGCGGAACGGGATCGGTATCTCCCATCACGGAACTGGAAACCACATCCCGGACCGGATCCACGGCCACGTCTTTGGCCCAGAAGGTATCAAAGTCAAAGACTTCACCGGCCAGTGACAGGATCCGCTTTACAATCAGCTCCCGCTGGAAGGCGGAGAAGTAGAAGCGGTTGTCTATCATACAGCTGATACGCTCACTGCGCCAGCGATTCAGGATGGAAACACCTGCACCCTGGTAAACGCCAATGCGGGATTTGCGGATATCTGAGCTGGGGAGCGTTGCCGCCTTATCCAGCAGGTGTTGCCAGCCATCCTTGATATACTCACTACCCTTTTTCGGATCGTCATATCCAGGGTTCGTATAGGAGACCGACACATTCAGTCCATAGGCGACTCCATTATAATACATACTGTCCCAACGTTGCGACTCAATGAAAGCAGCCACACCTTTATCCGTTGTGCCATTCCAGTACTCATCTGTGAGGCGGGAGAAGCTGTGTCCACCAAACTCGTGAACCATCGTGTTAAGCCAGTTTCCGCTATTGGAACCTACTTCCGCATAACGACTGGAAGGCGTATCCTGGACACCTAGTGCCGGATCCACATCACTGACCGCCTCATATTCTGGATAGCTCCATTTAATACCACCACCTCCGTAGGTGTAGGGCGCCATACAGTAAGCGAAACCATTGGAGTAAGCATGGCATCTGCCACCATAACGGGTATCATTGATAATCACCAGGACGGGGACCTCATTAATGGTGTGTTTGCCTTCCACAATATCGGGGCAGTTGGTGCTGACAAAAGACTCGATTTTGTCCAGATCTGCCGCCATGTCGCTGTAACTGGAAGCGCCCCACTTGGAGCCGAAATAGCAATCATGGGCCTCGGTAATATTACCGTTGCCATCCGTCACATTGGCACCCGACTCATTGGAGGCCACCTTTAGGATGTATACGTTGAAGTAGTTCTTATAGGTCTTGAACGGCTCTACATTGAAGAGCGTGTTCATGGCACTTCTGGCCAGCAGCTCGTACTTGGGCATCTCACTCGCCACAAAGCCATCCGGAATAATGGCAATCGTGACCGGTTTGGCTGCTTCTGCCGTTGCCTCCATGTACTGGATGGTTTCCATGGAAGGGGTAACCGGATCCGTAAAGTGGTCTCCCAGTTCAATGGTGCCCATATCATTAATGGCTCCACGGGAAAAGACAACAGATTTGGCGGCAATCTTGGTGGTGCTGCCCGCAGATCCGCTGAATTTCAAAGAGAACGAAGACTGGGTACCGGGTGCTACGGCAAAGTAGTAATAAGTATCCGGAGCAAAAGTGCCTGTAAGGGTAACAGTTAATGACTGTACATCACCCGAAAACTTTTTGGTGAAGGACATCTGCGGGGTTCCGTCTGATGCCGGAACCAGCGTGCAGTCTCCGGCCAGGGGAGAAGCTCCGGTAAGCGTTACAGAAGTAACGGAAGAGGCAATGTCTCCGCTCATCTTAAAGCGGACATAGGCCAGCATATTCCTGAAAGTCACTTGATGATCCCCATCCAGGTTTACTTTGCTTCCCGAGAAATTGGTTTGCGCATAGGAATACAGGTATTCATCCTTTACCTTCCCCGCCACGGCCGTTTGATTCACGGGAATATTGACTCCAAAATAGCCACCATCATTATCATTATGCCCCAGATGAAGAGTAGTACTGGCAGGCGCAAATAGGCAGTGCTGGGGTGCAGAAGGAAGGCCATTAGACGTTGTGAAGGTTGCCTTATCACCACCTTCTGCAGTAGAATAGTTAGCGTAGTAGTACTTTTTCTCTCCGGAATTCCACCCGTACATTTTAAAACCATCACCGGCCAACCAGGAAACCGTAGCCATAGCGTGTACATCGTCCACCGTCATGGTGGATTTTGTCAGGGTAGCGCCAGCCACCAGGGTTATACCTTCTCCCTTGGCCGGTTCCATATAGGGAGTCTGGTCAATGGCCGTCCACGGGTCAATCATGGTCACACGTTCCTGAGAATCAAGCGGACTCACTTCTTCACCTTTTGAGCAGGCCATCACGAGCAGCGAAAGGACCGCCCATCCCATGTAAAAAGTATTCTTTTTCATAGCCACTCCCTTTTAAAAATACAAACCATCATCAAAAGAGGAGCCCAGGATTCCATCGTCCGGGGCCGCGAAGGGAGAGATCGGCGTTATGGGAATAATCTCATTGCTTGCCGTAAGAATACTACCGGAAGTCTGGAAGCCGAAAACCTCTACAGTAGGCGCTTCATAGGACTCCTTAGTCAAGATTGTGTTCATATGATCCATAGTTTAGCTTCTACAAATATACAAATAAAATCCTCCTTTTGATGTGGTTTTTTTGTTATCTTTGTAGTCTATGAGTGACTACATTGTATCGGCCCGGAAATATCGGCCGGATTCGTTCGAAACCCTTATAGGCCAGGACAACATTGCCCGCACCCTGTCCAACTCCATCCGGAGGGGGCAGCTGGCGCACGCATACCTTTTCTGCGGCCCCAGAGGCGTTGGCAAAACCACCACGGCACGCATTTTTGCCAAGATGATCAACTGCGCCAACCCGGGTCCGGAAATGGAGCCCTGCGGCCAGTGTGAGTCCTGCGTCAGTTTCCAGGAAGGCCGAAGCTACTGCATCCATGAGCTGGACGCCGCCTCCAACAACTCCGTGGAGGACATCAAGGCCCTGATGGAGAAAGTGCAGGTGCCGCCGCAGGTGGGCAAGTACAGCGTCTACATCATAGACGAGGTCCACATGCTCTCGCAGGCCGCTTTCAACGCCTTCCTAAAAACGCTGGAAGAACCCCCGGCACACGCCATCTTCATCCTGGCCACCACGGAGAAGCACAAGATTCTCCCTACCATCCTCAGTCGCTGCCAAACGTACGATTTCAACCGCATCTCCATCCCGGACATGGTGCGCAACCTGCGCAGCATAGCAGAGAAGGAAAGCGTAAAGATAGACGACGAATCCCTCCACGTAATAGCCTCCAAGGCCGATGGTGCCATGCGCGACGCCCTCACCATCTTTGACCAGACGGTGGCTTTCTGCGGTACAGATGTCAAATACCAGGACGTGATCCGAAACCTCAACGTCCTGGACTATGAATACAGTTTCAAGATGGTGGAAGACTTCCTGACCGGCAATTACGGCAGTGCCTTCCTCACCCTGGACGAGATTCTGGCCAAGGGCTTCAACGCCCTGCACTTTGTGGGATCCCTGTCCAGCCATCTCCGCAATCTGGTCGTGGCCAAGACCGGCGGTCTGGAGCCCCTGCTGGAGCTGCCCGATTCCCTCAAGAAGCGCTACCAGGAACAAGCCGCGCGCTGCTCCAACCAGTTCCTCTTTGAGGCCCTGGGCATCACCACCGCCTGCGAGACCGGCTACAAGGCGGCCGTCAATCCCCGCCTGCACATCGAGTTCGCCCTCATGCGTCTGAGCTACATCATGGGCAAACCGGGAGACGCAAAGCCCGTCGCTCCGGCGCCCGTCAAGGCCGAGATTCCCGGTCAAGCCGGGAATGACGTGAAACCCGCACCCGCCCCGGCACCGGCAGCACCGGCCCGTCGCAGAGCACCTAAGACCGGATCGGCCCTCTCCATGAGCGCTATCATGGAGGAGAAGAAAGTGGAGGAAGTAGCGGCTCCGGAGTCTGCATCGCAGAGCCAGGCCCTGCCGGAAGACGCCACCGTGCGCCTCAAATGGAAGGAACTGGCCGGGCAGTACAGCGCCAAGCCGCGTCTGGCCAACATGCTCTCCAGCGGCAACATCAACCTCAGCGAAGAAAACGGCGTCAAACTTGTAGAGTTCTTCGTGATCAACGAGGCCCAGAAGCAGTGGGTGGAAGAAAAGATGCTCCGCGAGCTGGAAACCAAACTGCGGGACCTCACGGGCTGTGTCAAGGTGAACGTGATCGTCTCCGTCACCCCCATGGAAGAGACCGAAAAGGTCCCCTACATGCCCGAAGAAAAGGCCAAAGACCTGATGGAAAAGAATCCCGAAGTAAGAGCCTTCGTGGCCGACTTGGGACTAGATACTAAGTAGTCATGAAATTAAGAGCAGAAAAACTGGTAAAGAAGTATGGCGTCCGCACCGTGGTGAAGGGCGTATCCATGGAAGTGCAGCAAGGAGAGATTGTGGGCTTCCTGGGTCCCAACGGTGCCGGCAAAACCACCAGTTTCTATATGATTACCGGCCAGATCAAGCCCAACGACGGCCGCATCTTCCTGGACGACGATGAGGGCAATACCGTGGAAATCACCAACCTGCCCATGTATCAGCGGGCCCAGAAGGGTATCGGCTACCTGCCGCAGGAAGCTTCCGTGTTCCGCAGGATGTCCGTAGAAGACAACATCCTCTCCGTGATGGAGCTCTCCAAGAGTACGGAGAACATGACCAAGGCCCAGAGGTTGGAACGCATGGAACGCCTCATAGATGAGTTCAACCTCTCCAAGGTTCGCAAATCGCTGGGCATCCAGCTCTCCGGCGGTGAGCGCCGCCGCTGCGAAATTGCCCGCGCCCTGGCCGTGGATCCCAAGTTCATCCTCCTGGATGAGCCCTTCGCCGGCGTGGACCCCATTGCCGTGGAAGACATCCAGTACATCATTGCCAAGCTCAAATACCGCAACATCGGCGTCATCATCACAGACCACAACGTGGGTGAGACCCTGGCCATCACAGACCGCGCCTACCTCCTGTACGAAGGCGTGATCCTCCAGGCCGGCACCCCCGAGCAACTGGCCGCCGACGAAGACGTCCGCACCAAGTACCTGGGCTCCGGATTTGTTCTAAAGCGTTCTAAATCAGTGGAAAGAGCCCGCGCCGAAGTGGAACACGAACGGCAGGTTTAAAGTTTGGCACACCTCTTGCATTAACTAAGCCAGGTTAGTTTTAGTTGGTTTAGTTAATAATAGGTTAGAATGAGGAGGCGACTCATAAGTGAGTTGCCTCCTTTTCATTTAAGGTATAATGGAACCACCCATTACGAGTTTGGGGCCAATATTGCGCATCCACTTTTTCTTCCGTTTTTGGAGGATCTGCAACTGCGGGCTCTGATTGCGATTGTAAGTTTATTAGACTACCTTTGCCATACCTTATGTCAACATTTGGTTTATTTATGCGCAATACAAATATAATCAAATAGATTGACAAAAGCAATAGCTATTCATTTGATTATCAAAAGAATAGCTATGGTTTTATTGACTATTGCAACGGAGGGAGGACTGTTACCCCAAAGGGCGAAAAAGAGGGCCGATGCCCTCTGGGGAACCAGCCCTCCCTCCTCTAAGAAACAAAGAAAGGAGGTGACCTAAGTCAAATTGACTTTTTGGTCACCCCTTTTCTATTTGAAAGATACAGGACATAGCCGCCGGCCAGTTCTTAAGGGCGCCGTCCACCCCGAAGTGGAAGGGGAGTATGGACTATAAGATTTTTTGTGAATTAACAAATTATTCTTAATTTTATAAAATAAAGGCTATACGCAGATGTTAGGTACTTGAGACTTATAGAATTGTTCTCAATATAATAATTGAACGCCCATGAGAAGAACTGTACATTTCAAGAGGATTTTGTTTTGTGCTCTCATTATTTCTTTTTATTGTTGCATCCATGAGCAGAACGTAACTCAAGTTTCTTCCGAAGACAAATTTACGGTAGAGACGGCCCTTTTTTATTATGAAAAGGCAGTGAAAAGAGTGAAGTCCAGAGCCTTGCTTGGCAGTGAGAAGGCGAACCTGTTTTATCGCGAAGCTTATAATGAAAACTGGAGGACTGCTTTTTTTTCCAAAACGGAAGAGGTGGAGTCTGTAGATGTCCCTGTAAATGATCTTCGTGAGTACTATGTGGTTTCACGAGATGGAAGAGGTTATTACTTAACACGTTGTCATCATTCTCTCTCGATTGTTAGGTCTGTTAAAACAAGAATGATAGGGGTTTACCATCATTATTTCATTCCGTTTCGGTATACGAACGAAGCGTTTAGGGGCTCATATGACGGTCGTCTTTACGGAAACTTTTGTAGCAACGGTCTTCGAGAAGACTTCACAGGATTAGAAATATTTTCTGATACAGAAGGGAATATTGTAAAATTGCGGAGGTATTATTGCGGTAAACAATATGAGGATCTGTATTATGGCAATGGCTCCCGAACTAGGGAAATGATTGCTTACCTGATGCGTTACTATATTATCAAGGCTTATGGTATCAAGTCTTATATGAAGACGAAAAGCGATCATCCCGCCTACTCATGTCCAGATTGCGGTTATGACTTGCGTGAAGCAGAGAGCGGCTATCTGTTTTGCCATAATTGTTCTTGGAATGAACTGGACTTCTACGATCAGGAGATTGAAGAATGTATTTTTTATGACGAAGGCGGTAGTGGTACGACGAATGGTGAAAACGACAGTATTTTCCCTTTCCCTGACGATCCGCAGCTTCCAGATCCCAACACAGGAGGAAATGGAGGAGGTCACGGGAATGGGGGAGGTCCTGGCATTCCACCATCGTTTATTATGGATGAAAAGGCAAATCAACAAATCGCTCCTGCGCTTAATATATTATTGGAGGACTGTGCGGGATCTTCCATCATTAATTGTATCTCAGAGTATAAGATTGTTTTTACAGAAAAAGTTGGGATGATGAGTATTGCCGAAATGAATCCTATAAAAGTCATTCAAAGAGACACGGAAACACAAGAAATAATTGATACCACATATAAGTATAGAATTGATTATTTTTTATCGTCACCATCGTCGGGGATTC
>CAMVJR010000098.1 GCA_947167855.1 uncultured Bacteroidales bacterium | reverse complement strand
AGAACCGCGGCAAGCCGCGCCTATTACGTTACCCCCTCCCGAAACCCCTCCCCTCTCGAGCACGAAAACGACTCTCCCCGTGCTCGGCACCCACCCTCATCCCGGGTCCGGATCCGGAATCTTCCGCCTGGCGTCGCAGGTCAGGAGTCAAAACGTCGCAGGTCCGTATTTTTCTCTTCACCGGCGACGCTTCTCGGCCTCCTGTGCGTTCTACCGTCGCAGGCTAGCGAAAAAATGCGGACCTGGGACACTATTCCCCTCGACCTGGGACACTAATCCCTTCCACCTGCGACGTTCTCTCCTCTCACCTGCGGTACGTGCTCTCCCGTCCGCAACCGTCATGCCCGGCCCCGACCGGGCATCTCTCTCCTCTTTTCTCTGCCCGAAGTGGGCAACGGGCAACCCCTGCATGAGCCCTTTAACGGAGCTCGTGCAGGGGTTGTTCCGTAGCCGCCGGATCTGGTATACTCCGGCGGCGGTGCCTTCCGTCCATCCTGCTCCCACCACGCCGGGCAACAGGCAAAGCCTGTAGCCGCCGAGCCTCGTTCCCGAGGCGGCGGTGCCCGTCTCACCCAAGGGCGCACATACCGGGTATGTACCGTACATAGGGGGTATGTACAGCCCCCCCCAGACCTGGTCAAACGGTCCAATGGGTGGGACGTTGGGCTTGTTGGGATAGTGAATTCGAAGGGAATTAGATCCTTTCTTTTATCTGGTAGTTATTGCGCTCGGTGGAGGAGCGGGAGATGAGTTCTCCCACGAAGCCGGCGAGGAAGAGCATGACGCCCAGCACGACGGCCAGGAGGGCCAGGTAGAAGAGGGGCTGGTCGGTGACGGCGCGGAACTTGAGGCCGTGGGCCTGGTGGTACAGTTTGTTGGCCACGATGCAGATGGTCATCACAAAACCAATCAGGAACATGAGGATGCCGCTGGTGCCAAAGAAGTGCATGGGCTTTTTGCCAAAGCGTGACAGGAACCAGAGGCTCATGAGGTCCAGGAAGCCGTTCACAAAGCGGTCCATGCCAAATTTGGACACGCCGAACTTGCGCTTCTGGTGGTGCACCGGCTTCTCTCCAATCTTGTTAAATCCGGCGTTTTTAGCGAGGTACGGAATATAGCGGTGCATTTCTCCGTATACCTCTATATTCTTGACAACATCGGCCCTGTATGCCTTGAGGCCGCAGTTCATGTCGTGGAGCTTGATGCCCGTGACCTTGCGGGCCGTCCAGTTGTACAGCTTGGAAGGAAGGTTCTTGGTGAGGGCGTTGTCCTTGCGGTGCTGCTTCCAGCCGGAGACCAGGTCGTAGCCTTCTTCTCGGATCATGCGCACCATCTCGGGGACCTCCTCGGGGGAGTCCTGCAGGTCTGCATCCATGGTGACCACAATGTCTCCCTGGGCGGCTTCAAAGCCCTCATAGAGGGCGGCCGATTTGCCATAGTTCCGGCGGAAGCGGATGCCCCTGACGCCCGGACCGGCCATCTGCTGGATCACCTCCCACGAACCGTCCGTGGAACCGTCGTCCACGAAAATGATCTCGTAGGAGAAGTCTTTGAGGGAAGCGTCTATCCAGGCTTTCAGCTCCGGCAGGCTTTCGGCCTCATTGTACAGCGGAATGACAATTGAAAGATCCATAATGTATTACTGTTCATCGGGCTCATCCTCGTCCTGGTCTTTGGGACGGAAGCCCATTACTTCTTGCATGAAAATGTATCTGGAAAGGATGGAGGAGAGAACCGTTCCGTAAAGGAAACAGTACAGCCACTGGAACACGAAGGTGAACACCGGCAGTTTGTCCAGGACGCCGTCCACGGCCTCCCGCTCCGCAGCGCCCATGGACATGGAGGACGAAAGCTGGTCCACCATTGCCGTCATGTCTTCCTGGGGCATCTGCATGATGAAAAGAGCCTGGGCCGATGCCAGCAGAAGTCCGCTCAGCAGGGCTATCCTTCGGCCCAGCTTGGCCGTATCGGCCATCTTTACTCCCTCATATTTGTCCCTGAAATCCAGCAGGAAACGCTTCATCAGAAGGATGCAGCCAAAGAACTCCACCGACCACAGGATCACAGCGGCAGCCGTCATGAGGAAATTGGAACCGCTCAGGGCGCTCAGCTCCTTGAGGCTCAGGCACAAAACAGACAGGCCTCCCACGTAGAGAGCCCCTTTCCCGGCCTCGTTCCATACGGCGTTGTTATCCATCGTTTTCTTCATACCTTACAAAGATAATAAAAATCCCTCACTTATGGCGAGATATAAAATGTCAGGAAAAATTGTTAACTTTGTAGGCTATTGCAATTAATAGCGAGTGAAAGACATTGTAAGTAATAAACTCAAAAGATTATGATTAACATTACGTTCCCCGATGGAAGTGTGCGTCAGTACGAGGCTGGCGTGACCGGTTATGATGTGGCTATGAGCATCAGCCCCCGTTTGGCTGAGCAGATTCTGGCTGTGAATATCAAAAAGGCCGATGAGCCCGAGACTTCCAAGGGAACCACCATTGACGTTATGCGTCCCATCCATGAGGATGTGGCCATCCGCCTCCTCAAATGGGAAGACGACGAAGCCAAGAAAGTGTTCTGGCACAGCTCCTCTCACCTGATGGCAGAGGCTCTGGAGGCCCTGTTCCCGGGCGTCAAGTTCGGTATCGGCCCGGCCATTGAGAACGGTTTCTACTACGACGTAGATATGAACGGCCGCACCCTCACGGATGCAGACTTCAAGGCCATCGAAGACAAGATGCTGGAGTTTGCCCGTCAGAAGCAGGACTTCTGCCGCATCGAGGTGTCCAAGGCCGATGCTATGAAATACTTCACCGAGAAGGGTGACCAGTACAAGCAGGAGCTCATCTCCGAACTGGAAGACGGTACCATTACCTATTATACAAACGGTCAGTTCACGGACCTGTGCCGCGGACCGCACCTGAAGAACACGGAAGTGATCAAGGCCGTGAAGGTTCTCTCCCTGGCCGGTGCCTACTGGCGTGGAGACGAGACCCGTCAGCAGCTCACCCGTATCTATGGTATCACTTTCCCCAAGAAGAGCCTGCTGGACGAGTATCTGGTAGTCCTTGAAGAAGCCAAGAAGCGTGATCACCGCAAGATTGGCAAGGAGATGGAGCTCTTCACCTTCTCCCAGCGCGTGGGTCCCGGCCTGCCCCTGTGGCTGCCCCGCGGCGCCGCCCTTCGCAACACCCTGCAGAGTTTCCTGGCCAAGAAGCAGGCCGAATACGGCTACCTGCCCGTGGTAACGCCCCACATTGGTGCCAAGGATCTCTATGTGACTTCCGGTCACTATGCCAAGTATGGCAAGGATTCCTTCCAGCCCATCCATACGCCTCAGGAGGGCGAGGAATACCTCCTCAAACCCATGAACTGCCCGCACCACTGCGAGATTTTCCGCAGCGCTCCCCGCAGCTACCGTGACCTGCCCCTGCGTTTTGCCGAGTTTGGTACGGTATACCGTTACGAGCAGTCCGGTGAGCTGCACGGCCTCACCCGCGTGCGCAGCTTCACCCAGGACGACGCCCACCTCTTCTGCCGCCAGGACCAGCTCCAGGAGGAATTTGAAAAGGTGATCGACCTCATCCTGTACGTGTTCAAGACCCTAAAGTTTGACAAGTTCACCGCCCAGGTCTCCCTGCGCGACCCCAAGAACCCGTCCAAGTACATCGGCTCTGAGGAAAACTGGAACAAGGCCGAACAGGGCATCATCGATGCCGCCAAGAAGAAGGGTCTCCCTTACGTGGTGGAAACCGGCGAAGCCGCCTTCTACGGCCCCAAGCTGGACTTTATGGTGAAAGACGCCATTGGCCGCAGCTGGCAGCTGGGTACCATCCAGGTAGACTACAACCTCCCCGAGCGCTTTGAACTGGAGTATGTAGACTCCGACGGTTCCCGCAAGCGTCCCGTGATGATCCACCGCGCCCCCTTCGGCTCGCTGGAGCGTTTCGTGGCCGTGCTGCTGGAGCACACCGCCGGTCACCTGCCCCTGTGGCTGCACCCGGACCAGGTTAAAGTGCTGCCTGTGAGCGAAAAATATGCAGATTATGCGAAAAAAGTTGTAAATCTGCTAAATAATTCCGAAATTCGCGCCTCCGTAGACGACCGTAACGAAACGCTCGGAAAGAGAATTCGTGAGACTTCTCTGATGCGTGTCCCGCTGCTGGTCATCGTAGGAGAAAAAGAACAGGCCGAAGAGACCGTGTCTGTGCGCCGTGGAGCCGAGGACCAGGGTTCCATGAGCGTGCCCGCTTTTGTGGAATATGTCCGCAAGGCCGTGGCCGAAGAACTGGCCCAGTAAGTTTAACGTTTTAAAGGAGTAAAACTATCGCAACGCCTTTCAAACCCAGACCTTCGGGTCTGAAGAAGAAGCCCCAGCAGGTGCAGGGTAACCAGAAGGACGAAAACGCCCTTCGGATTAACCGTGAAATCACCGCATCCGAGGTTCGCCTGGTGGGTGAGAACATCCCGGAACAGGGCATCTACCCGTTCTCCAAAGCCCTTGCTATGGCCGAGGAACAGGAGCTGGACCTGGTAGAAATCAGCGCCAAGGCAGACCCGCCCGTGTGCAAGATCCTGGATTACCAGAAGTACTTGTACCAGCAGCGCAAGAAAGCCAAGGAGATGAAAGCCAACGCTGCCAAGATAGTGATCAAGGAGATCCGTTTCGGCCCCAACACGGACGAGCACGATTTCCAGTTCAAGCTCAAGCACGCCCAGGAGTTCCTCCAGGAGGGCTCCAAGGTAAAAGCCTCCATCTTCTTCCGCGGACGTTCCATCCAGTTCGCCCAGCAGGGAGAGAAACAGCTCCTCCGTTTTGCCGTAGAGCTGGAAGAGTATGGCCGCGCAGAGAACATGCCGGTCCTGGAAGGCAAGCGCATGAGCATGATGATCGCTCCCGTGAAAAAGAAATAAGCCTGTGGCTTATTATGCGCGCAGCGCAAACTAAGCCGCAGGATATGTATAATTAATTTAATTGTTTAACACAATGGCAAAGCTTAAAACCAACTCCGGTGCCAAAAAGCGCTTCACGCTTACCGGATCGGGAAAGATCAAGAGGAAGCACGCTTATCACAGCCACATCCTCACCAAGAAGACCAAGAAACAGAAACGCAACCTGGATCACTTCGCCATCCTGGAGAAGGTGGACATCAACCGCGTTAAGGAACTTCTTGTAATGTAATTATTGTTTAACTGGAACGCAGTCCTAAAGTACCTTACCATTATAAAAGGTCACTGCCTCCAAAAAGAGTAAAAATTTATGCCTAGATCAGTTAACTCTGTTGCCTCCAGGGCACGCCGCAAGAAGATTCTTAGCAAGACCCGCGGCAACTTCCTGTCCCGCAAGAATGTCTGGACAGTCGCTAAGAACACCTACGAGAAAGGTCTCACCTACGCCTACCGCGACCGCAAGGCCAAGAAGCGCGAATTCCGCTCCCTGTGGATCCAGCGTATCAACGCCGCCGCCCGTCAGCACGGTCTTACCTACTCCCAGCTTATGGGACGTCTCGCCAAGCAGAACATCGGCCTTAACCGTAAAGTTCTCGCAGACCTTGCCATGAATAACCCCAAGGCTTTTGAGGCTATTGTTAAATCCGTAAAGTAGTTATTGCCCCGTGAGCTGGAAGGAAATCATCCAAAACAAATGGGTTAAGCTGGGCTTCTGGTCTGTGCTCTACCTGGCTTGGGTGATCTGGCTGGGAAACTATTGGTTCCTCTTGGGACTGGGCATCATCTTCGACCTGATTATTACCAAGAAGGTGAAGTGGCTCTTTTGGAAAAAAGAGTATGCCCCGGGAGAAAAACACAATTTTTGGCTGGACTGGCTGGATGCCATCATCTTTGCCGTGGTTGTGGTAACCTTCATCAATATTTTCTTCTTCCAGGCTTTTAAGATTCCTTCCTCGTCCATGGAAAGTACCTTGTATACCGGAGACCATCTCTTCGTATCCAAGCTTACTTATGGACCGCGCGTCCCCCAGACGCCCCTCACCATTCCTTTCACCCACAACCGGGCCTTTGGAAAAGAGTCTTATTCTACCCTTATCCAGAACCCGTACCGCCGGCTCAAAGGATTCCGTGAGGTCAAAAGGGGAGACATTGTGGTTTTCGGATTCCCCAATGGTGATACCGTTCTCACCCAGCGTCCCGCAGACGACTACTACGCCTGGGTTCGCACCTACGGAAGAGAAAAGACCATTGCCCAGTTTGGCCCTGTCATTGTCCGTCCTACCGATAAAAAGGACCACTACGTCAAGCGCTGCGTCGCCGTCGCCGGAGACACGCTGGTAGTGAAAGACGGTCTGGTATGGGTGAACGGAGAACAGGAACCCGACTATCCCGGAAGACAGCTCACGTATCAGGTAATCACCAACGGTTCCCGTATCAACCAGCTCAAGCTGGAGGAGTTGGGCCTCAACCTCTCCGAACTGTATTTCGATTCGCGACTGCCCGGCTATCCCACGATGCCGCTCACCGCTGAAATGCTGGAGAAAGTGAAAGAGCTCAAAACTGTGGTGGACGTAACCCCCAACTTGGATTACTATCCCGCCACCGGACAGGATACCGGCATCTTCCCCTTCACGGGAAAGACCCGCTGGACCTGCGACTTCTTCGGCCCGCTGTGGATTCCTAAAAAAGGTGTCACCGTTCCCATTAACGCGGATAACCTGCCCTTCTACGAGCGCATCATCCGTGACTATGAGCACAACACCCTGGAAGTCAAAGATGGCAGCATTGTCATCAACGGAGAACCCGCCACTGAGTACACGTTCAAGCAAGACTACTACTTTATGATGGGCGATAACCGCCACAACTCCCTGGATTCCCGTTACTGGGGATTCGTACCGGAAGACCACATTGTGGGATCCCCGTCCATCATCTGGCTTTCCACCGATGCCAATAAGGCATTCCCTAGGAGCATCCGCTGGAAACGCTTTTTAAAACTTGTATAACAATAAAAAAAGTAAAATATTATGTCAAAGGTTTGTCAGATAACCGGTAGGAAGAGAATG
>CAMVJR010000097.1 GCA_947167855.1 uncultured Bacteroidales bacterium | reverse complement strand
CTCAAAGGCATCGTCCTGCAGGATATCCGTTCCTCCAAGGCCGTAGGGGAGTACCTCACCCCCATGGGCTGCACCATGGAAACCTGGAAGGTGGGCCGCGCCTTTGCCGCCAAGAAGCTCCGTGAGATTGACGGCGTCTGGGGCGGAGAGCTCGCCGGTCACTACTATTTCCGGGACTTCTTCTACAGCGACAGCGGCCTGCTGGCTTCCGTGATCCTGCTCAACATTGTGCTGGACCTCAAGAACGAGGGCAAGACCCTGAGCCAGGCCATCGCAGAGATTGTGCGCTACAAGAATTCCGGAGAGATCAACTTCCGCCTGGAAGACAAGAAGGGCGCCATGGATGCCATCAAGGAGCACTTTATGGCCGCCGAAAAAGCCACAGCCTTCATGGACTTTGACGGCTATCGTGTGGAGTTCCCGGACTGGTGGTTCAACATCCGTCCTTCCAATACAGAGCCTTACCTCCGCTTCATCTGCGAGGCAACGTCCGATGCCCTCCTGCAGGAAAAGATTGCTCAGACCGAGAAGATCCTTACCACCCGCTTCGGCGCCAAACGATAGCGAATGAAAAGAATCCTCTCCCTCCTCCTTCTCCCGCTCCTGAGCCTCTCCCTGCATGCCCAGGAAGAAACAACCCGTGAAGCCGATTCCCTGCGCCATTCCTTCGGCCGGCAAACCGTTACCTCCGTTACCCGGCGTGCCACGCCTTATGCAGATACGCTGGATACCGGCAACCCTACCGTCAAGGTGGTGCTGTACAACAACGGCACGTACCGTTATGTCAAAGATCCCCAGCTGGTGGTGGCCGACAGTACCTTCACCGAGTTCTGGGACACCAAAACCGTGAATCCTTATAAGGAAGACCTGACCCCTCTGCCAGACCGTTTCTCCCTCTGGATCGTAGATACGCTGGATTCGTATTGCTGTCCCAATGTGGTCAAGCCGCGTTCCCAGTACGGCTACCGGCACGGCCGCCGGCACCAGGGCATTGACCTGCCGTATCCTACCGGTACGCCCGTTCCGGCCACCTTCGACGGCCGCGTGCGCATCTCAGACTACGTGGGCGGTTACGGCAACCTGGTGGTTATCCGTCACGCCAACGGCCTGGAGACCTTCTACGGTCACCTGTCCAAGCGCAACGTGGAGCCCGGGGATTGGGTGAATGCCGGAGATATCATCGGCCTGGGCGGTTCTACCGGCCGTTCCACCGGCCCGCACCTGCACTTCGAGACCCGCTATCGCGGCGCCGCCTTTGACCCGTCCTGGCTCATCGACTTCGAGACCGGCACCTTGCGTCACCGTCTCCTGAAAATCCGTTCCTGGTACTTCAATCCCAACCAGCGCTATGTCCAGAACATAGACGACGAGGACGAGATTTTCCGTACCGACGAGGAAGACCGTCTCCTGGCCGAAGAACAGGCCAAGAAGGAAGCCGCAGCACGCGCCGCCGCCGAGAAGGCCGCCATGCGCTACTACACGGTGCGCAGCGGAGACACCCTCTACGGCATAGCCCGCAAGAACGGCACCACCGTCAAGCGCATCTGCCAACTCAACGGTATCAAGGAAACTACTGTCTTACAGGTCGGTAAACGCCTCAGGGTTCGCTAGCGTAGCTTGCTATTATAGTGGGGGTGGACTTTACCCTTCGCGATGTTCTGCAGCTTGCTGGAGAGCATCTTTTTGCGAATGGGGGCGGCGTGGTCCGTGAAGAGGTCCCCGTCCAGGTGGGACAGTTCGTGCTGGATCATGCGACAGGCAAAGTTGTCAAACTCCTCGGTGACTTCCTGCAGGTCTTCGTTGTAATAGCGCACGGTGATCTTTTTGGGCCGAAGCACGTCGCAGTAGATGCCGGGAATGGAGAGGCAGCCTTCGGAGTAGGTGACCTGCTCCTCGCTCTCTTCCAGGATCTCGGGGTTGATGAGGGTGCGGCGGAAGTCCTTCAGGTAGGTATAGGTATCGGATACCACGTCTCCATCTACAATGACTACGCGCTGGCTCACGCCAATCTGCGGGGCGGCCAGGCCACAGCCATCGGCCCTCACCAGGGTGTCCTTGAGGTCTTGTACCAGGGCGGCAATGCCTTCCTTGTCTTTTAAGTCGGCGGGTTCCGCCGTCCGGCGCAGCACTTCGGCGCCGTAGAGGTAAATGGGACGTATCATACTTGTTCTTAATTCTTGTTTTGGCGGTCCAGAAAGCTCTGGAGGATAATGGCAGCCGCAATCTTATCCACGGATGCTTTGTTCCGGCGGTCCTTGTACTTCATGCCTCCGTCTATCATGGCCCGGTGGGCCAGGACCGAGGTAAAGCGCTCGTCTTCCAGGTGGACCGGGGTTTCCGGGAAGGCTTTCTTCAGCTGTTTCAGGAACACGTCTACATCGGCCTGGGCTTCAGAGGGTTGCCCGTTCATGTTCACGGGATAGCCCACTACAAAGGCAAGGATTCTCTCAGATGTAGCATAATTTTTGAGATAATCTATTAACTTTGTAGAATCAATTGTATCCAGAGCAGAAGCAAAGATGCCCAGAGGGTCGCTGGCGGCAACACCTGTGCGTTTGCGTCCGTAATCTATGCCGATGTATCTGTCCATTACAATTTACAAAGGTAAGCATTTTTATGGAGAAATCAGATAAGAAGGAGTCACGCAACTATCGCTTGTCCCTCATCGATGCCGTGTCCCACGAGCGCCTGTGGAGCGTTCGGTTCACGCGCCCCATCTTCATTGGGGCCATGGTGTCGGGCATTGTGGTAGCCCTGGTGGCTTTTTACTGCCTTATAGCCTATACCCCCATCCGCACGTTCATTCCCGGCTATCCGGACGCCCAGACGCGCCGTCAGGCCGTCCAGAACGCCCAGAAGATCGATTCGCTGGAAATGCGGCTCATGCAGTGGGACCTGTATTCCAAGAACCTCCGCCGCATTGTGGCAGGGGAGACCCCCATCCGCCTGGACAGCGTCCTGCTGGGGGCCAAAGGCAGCCAGGACCTCCCCGACGAGGCCTATTACGCCCTCCGGGATTCTCTCTTAAGGGCCGATGTAGTGGCCCAGGAACAGTTCAACGTGGGAGACGCTTCCCGCAAGAACCTTCCCCTGGAAGCCATTTCCTTCTTTCCGCCGGTCAAGGGCGTGGTGTCGGAAGGCTTTGACAAGGCCCTGCACCCGTATCTGGATATCACCGCCCCTGCCGGCAGCATGGTGACCGCCGTGCTGGACGGCACCGTGGTCCATACGTCCTGGGATGCAGAAGACGGTTACCTCATGGTGATCCAGCATTCCGGAGACCTCCTCTCCGTCTATAAGCACAACCAGAAACTCCTGCATCAGCAGGGAGACGTGGTCAAGGCCGGCACGCCCATCGGCCTGCTGTCCCAGTCCGAGTCCCTTACCAAGGGAGACCATCTCCATTTCGAACTCTGGTACGAAGGCCAGGCCCTGGATCCCGCCCTCTACATCAAGTTTTAGCCTATGGAGCAAAAGAGCATTGCCATTCTGGGTTCTACCGGTTCCATTGGCACTCAGACGCTGGACGTGGTGAGACAACACCCGGACCGCTTCTGCGTGTTTATGATTTCGGCCAACAGCAGCGCCGATCTTCTGATAGAGCAGGCCCGCACCTTTCACGTGCCGCACGTGGTCATCTGCCATCCAGACAAGTTCCAGCAGGTGAAGGAGGCCCTTCCGGGCGTGGATGTCCGTCTGGGCATCGACGCCGCCTGCGAATTGGTCCAGGCCCCCGAGGTGCAGGTAGTGGTGGCCGCCATGGTGGGCTTCAGCGGGCTCAAACCCACGCTGGCCGCCGTCCGTGCCGGTAAAACCATCGCCCTGGCCAACAAGGAGACCCTGGTGGCCGCCGGTTCGCTGGTCATGGGGGAGGCGGCCCGTTGCAAAGCGCCCATCTATCCGGTGGACTCGGAGCATTCGGCCATCTTCCAGTGCCTGCTGGGCGCCCATGGCAATCCGGTGGAAAAGATTCACCTGACGGCTTCCGGCGGTCCTTTCCGCACCTGGGAGAAGGATCAGATAGCCCAGGCTACCAAGGCCCAGGCCCTCAAGCATCCCAACTGGGACATGGGTGCCAAGATCACCATCGATTCGGCCACCATGATGAACAAGGGTTTCGAGGTCATCGAGGCCAAGTGGCTCTTCAACGTGGAGGCAGAGCGCATCCATGTGGTGGTGCATCCGGAGTCCGTCATCCACTCCATGGTGGAGTTCAAGGATGGTGCGGTGATGGCCCAGCTGGGCTGCCCTGATATGCGCCTTCCCATTGCCCTGGCCATGGCTTATCCCACCCGGCTTCCGCTGGAGGGCAAGCGCCTGGACTTCGGCACGCTGGGTGCCCTTACGTTCTTTGAGCCGGACCGCGTCAAGTTCCCTTGCCTGCAGCTGGCCTTCGATGCCATCGGCCGGGGAGGCAACATCCCCTGCGCCATGAATGCCGCCAACGAGGCGGCGGTAGCAGCTTACCTGAAAGATCAAATCCGTTTCTACGATATTCCGGAAGTCATTTCGGAGGCCATGGAGCGTACCGCCTTTGTGCAGCAGCCTTCCCTGGAAGACATCTTTGCCACGCACGAATCGGCCTTTGAACTGGCTCAGAAGAGAATTTCGGCCCTATGATTGTACTCATAAAAACCCTCCAGGTGATCCTGGCCCTTTCAGTGCTCATCCTCATCCACGAGGCGGGGCACTTCTTTTGGGCACGCCTGTTTCATATCCGCGTAGACAAGTTTTTCCTCTTCTTCGATGTGGGCGGCGTCAAGCTCTTTTCCAAGAAGATCGGAGATACAGAGTATGGCATTGGCTGGCTGCCCCTGGGCGGCTATTGCAAGATTGCCGGTATGGTGGACGAGTCCATGGACACCGATCAGCTCAAGCAGGACCCCCAGCCCTGGGAGTTCCGTTCCAAGCCGGCCTGGCAGCGGCTGCTGGTGATGTCCGGCGGCGTGCTCAACAATTTCCTGCTGGCCATTGTGCTGTTCTGCGCCATCCTGGGCATCTGGGGAGACAATTACATCCCCAACAACAGCCCCGTCTACGTGAACGAGCTGGGAGAGGAGCTGGGCTTCCGCACGGGAGACCGCATCCTCCAGATGGACGACTATGTCCCCGACGATTTCCTGAATTTACAGGCCGATCTGGCCCGCCGGCAGGTGCAGCAGGTGAAGGTGCTCCGTGGCACCGACACCCTCACGCTCTACATGGACCAGTCCCTGATGGGGGCGGTGGTCAATACGCCCGGCATGTTTGACATAGCGCTGCCTTTTGTGATTGACAGCGTGATGCATACGTCTCCCAACGTGGGCTCCGGCCTGGTCAAAGGGGACCAGATTGTAGCCGTGAATGGCGTATCGGCCCCTTATCTGCAGGATGCCCAGAAAGTGCTGCGAGCCCATCCCGGCGAGCAGCTTCCCGCTACGGTGGTCCGGGGCGGAGACAGCCTCTCCATGACCCTCCAGGTGGACTCCCTGGGCATGCTGGGTGTGTATCCCCGCAACATTGCCATAGAGCACCGCACCTATACCGTGCTTTCCTGCATCCCCGCCGGCTGCGCCCTGGCCTGGAATACGGTGACGGGCTATCTGCGGGACCTCCGCCTGGTAGCTACCCCTTCTACCGGGGCCTACAAGTCGGTGGGCAGTTTCGTGGCCATCGGCCAGGTCTTTCCCGCTACCTGGGACTGGCACCAGTTCCTGTATATCCTGGCTCTGCTGTCCATCATGCTGGGCGTGATGAACCTCCTGCCCATTCCGGCCCTGGACGGCGGACACATCGTTTTCTGTCTGTATGAAATGATTACGGGCAAAAAGCCCAGCGACCGCTTCCTCATGGTGGCTCAGCTGATAGGAATGGCATTGTTATTGCTGCTGATGATCCTGGCATTTGGAAATGATATTGCTAGATTAATTCGTTGATTATGAAATACGTCAGCCGTCTTTTGGTCCTCGTGGCCTGTGTCCTGTCCCTGCTGGGTTGCAAGCAGGGCAACAAGAAAAATCTTCTCCCCAACGTGAGCGGCAAAGCCGGCGAGGTGCTGGTAATCATTGAGCGTGAGCAGTGGGAGGGCAATCTGGGTGTGGCCATCCGTGAGTCCCTGGCCATGGATACCCCTTACCTGGCCCAGAGAGAGCCCCTCTTCACCCTCTCCAACGTTCCTCCGGGAAGTTTCAACAACATGTTCAAGATGCACCGGAACCTGCTGGTGATCAATATCAACCCGCAGAACCAGACCAACGGGGTGCAGTACAAGAACAACCTGTGGGCCCAGCCCCAGGCCTGCGTACAGGTGAACGCGGCCGATGCAGACCAGGCCCTGGCGTTCTTCCAGGAATCGGCCCCCGTCATCTCCGAGTTCTTTGAACAGAGCGAGCGCGACCGCATCATCAACAACGCCAAGCTCTACGAGGAAAGCGTCCTGCGGGAGCCCGTGAGCAAAGTGGTTGGCGGCTACATCCATTTCCCCAGCGGTTACCGCTGCCGCAAGATCACGGACAACTTTGTCTGGATGGCCGACGAAAAACAGTACGTCCAGCAGTACGTGATGATCTATCGCTATCCCGTCCCCACGGAAGGAGAAGTCTTCTCTGTGGATAACATCATCAATACCCGCAACGCCGTTATGCGGGACAATGTGCCGGGTATGTTCGAAGGCTCCTACATGACCACCTCCACGGCCCAGGAACCCACTACCCGTTCCCTGCGCTACAAAGGCCGCAACTTCATGGAAACCCGCGGCTTCTGGGAGGTACACGGAGACTTCATGGGAGGTCCCTTCGTTTCCCACTCCTTCTACAGCCCGGACGGCAAGGATATCATTGTGCTGGAAGCCTTTGTATTTGCCCCCAGATACGATAAGAGGCAGTACCTCCGTCAGGTAGAAGCACTGCTCTATTCTTTCGAGTGGGATACGGAAGAAAAAGATGAAAAATAATTTTGCTTGGTAAGAAAATTTTCTTACCTTTGCAGTCCCAAGTTTGGTGGGTTCGTATAACGGTTAGTACTCGGGATTTTCATTCCCGCAATAGGAGTTCGATTCTCCTACCCACTACCAAATATAAAAAAGTAAAATAATGGCAAACACTAAATCCGCCGCGCGTGCCGCCCG
>CAMVJR010000096.1 GCA_947167855.1 uncultured Bacteroidales bacterium | reverse complement strand
AACTCCTATTGCGAGATTGAGAATCTCGAGTACTAACCGTTATACGAACCCAGCGAGTTGGGAATGCAAAGGTACGATAAAAATCTGAATCTCCAAATTTTTTATTTCAGGAACACGAAAAAAACTGCCAAAACCAGACAGACGAAGGCGGCAATGTGGTTCCACTGAAGGGGCGTACCTTTAAATAAAAAGGTAACAATGACGGTGAAGATGGTGAGGGAAATCACCTCCTGGATGACCTTGAGCTGCATAAGGTTGAAAGGGCCGCCATTTCCCACAAAACCAATCCGGTTGGCCGGAACGGTGAGGCAGTACTCGAAGAAGGCAATGCCCCAGGAAAAGAGGATGATGAGGATGAGCGGCCAGCCCGTGGAGATTTTCATCTCCTGGAGCTTGAGATGGCCGTACCAGGCGAACGTCATGAACACGTTCGAGAACACGAGCATCAGGATGGTCCAGAAACCTTGCATAGTCACGATTTGTAATTGGGGCGCAAATTTAATAACTTTGTACGATTTAACGAATTTAATTCATCAAAACATGACACTCATCAAATCCATTTCCGGTATCCGCGGCACCATCGGTGGCCAGCCCGGCAATTCTCTCACTCCTGTAGACGTTGTCAAGTTTACGGCCGCTTACGCAGCCACCCTTCCTCAGCGCAAAGCCAAGCCCAACAACGGCGAGCGCTATAAGATAGTGGTAGGTAAAGACGCCCGCATGAGCGGAGACATGGTGGAACAACTGGTTGTGGGCACCCTCATTGGCTGCGGCATAGACGTGGTCAAGTGCGGCTTCGCCTCCACCCCCACCACGGAAATGGCCGTCCTCTTTGCCAAGGCCGACGGCGGCATCATCCTCACCGCCAGCCACAACCCCCGCCAGTGGAACGCCCTCAAGCTCCTCAACGACAAGGGAGAATTCCTCACCGCCGTTGAAGGCCAGGCCGTCCTGGATCTGGCCGAGAAAGAGGACTTCAACTTTGCCGAGGTAGACCAGCTGGGCAACATTGAGGAAGAAGACTTCACGGACAAGCACCTGGATGCCGTCCTAGCCCTCCCCGCCGTGGACGCAGAAGCCATCAAGGCCGCCAAGTTCACCGTGGTGGTAGACGCCATCAACTCCGTAGGCGGCATCATCATGCCCCGCCTCCTGAAGCGTCTGGGCGTCAAGTGCATCGAGCTCAACTGCAACCCCACCGGAGACTTTGCCCACAACCCGGAACCGCTGCCCGCCAACCTGGTAGACCTCTGCGAGACCGTCAAGAAAGAAAAGGCAGACCTGGGTGTCTCCGTAGACCCGGATGTGGACCGTCTGGCCTTCATCTGCGAGAACGGTGAACCCTTTGTAGAAGAATATACCCTGGTATCCGTAGCAGACTACCTCTGCGAACTGGCCCAGAAGGAAGGCAAGCCCATCGCCACCGTATCCAACCTCTCCAGCACCCGCGCCCTCCGCGACGTAACGGAAAAGCACGGCGGCAAGTACTACGCCGCAGCCGTGGGTGAGGTCAACGTGACCACCAAGATGCACGAGGTGGGAGCCCTGATTGGCGGAGAAGGCAACGGAGGCGTCATCTATCCCGCCATCCACGCCGGCCGCGACGCCATGGTAGGCGTAGCCCTCTTCCTGAGCAACCTGGCCCACAAGAAGATGAAGGTGAGCGAGCTCAAGAAGACCTATCCGCAGTACTTCATTGCCAAGAACAAGATCCAGCTCAGCGACAGCGCCCTCATCGAGAAGATCCTCAATGAGCTCAAGGTCATCTACGCCAAGGAGAACATCAACGACATCGACGGTGTCAAGATCAACTTCGAGGCCAACAAGACCTGGGTCCACCTGCGCAAGTCCAACACCGAGCCCATCATCCGCATCTACTCCGAAGCCTCCACCATGGAAGCCGCCGAGGCCCTGGGCAACGAGGTTATCGCCGTGGCTAAAAAGATCATCGGCTAGTGTTTTCTTTCCGCACTACACCTTTAGAAGACCAGCTGGACAAAGCCTTGCTGTACGGCAAGGTAGGCTGCTTCTGTACCCAGAACTGCTGGGATACCGGAAAGGGCCGATGGATGTGGGACATCTTCCGCGAACGGGGCAACCTGGTCACGGTCTTTAACCCGCGCGAGGCGGAGCTCACGCCCGGCACCAACCACATTGTCTTTGAGGCCGAGCAGTTGCAGGCCCTGGACGCCGTGGTGGTGGAAATCCAGGACGTAGGTGTCCGGTACTTCAACTACACCAAGGACGTGATGCAGCTCATGGAGATGCTGCGCCTGCTGGGAGAAGACGCCCCGTCGCTCTACATTGTGGACCATATCAATCCTTCGGGCCGCGTGGTGGAAGGTTCCATCCCGGCCGTGAGCGGAGAGATGTTTGTGCCGCAGGTAGCGCACCGGCACGGCCTCACGCTGGGAGAGCTGGTAAACCTGTACGCCTCCGAGATTGGCGCCAAGTTCCCCATCCACGTGATTTCCGCCATGGCTACCGACCAGAGCCGGCAGCTCATGCCCTGGACCATCGCCCCAGCCAGCGACATCCCCGGCCTGTTCAGCTCCTACCTGTACAGCGGCGGCGGCCTGTGGAACAATACTACCATCACCCCCGGAATTGGCACGGCCCGGCCTTATGAATATATAGGTGCTCCTTTTGTGAAGCCCCTTCGGCCCGAAGAATTACCCCAGGCCCACGGGGCGCTGCTCCGGCCCTGCTCCTTCACGCCCGCGGCAGGCCGCTACGCCGGCGAGCGCTGCCAGGGTTTCCAGATTATGCTGGTGCCCGGTGAGCCCTACCACAGCCTGCTGCATACCCTGCACTTGATGCGGTGGTTCCGGGAGCACTATTCGGCCTTTGAATTTGAGCCCGCGTTCTGGACCAAGCTGGCCGACCCTGTGCTGGAAGCCTACCTTAAGGAGGATGTCTCCTTTGACGTGGTGCAGGAGCATGTAAAAGTGGAAGAACAGAAGTGGATCCGGAAGGCCAAGAGGTATCTTCTGTACGAAGATGCCCCGTATAGGATGAAATAATTTGGAAATCCCGTAAACTATTCCTATCTTTGCGGTCCCAAATTGTTAACAATTTATATTTTTACGTAAAATGAAGAAAGGAATTCATCCCGAAACCTACCGTCTTGTAGCTTTCAAGGATATGTCCAATGACACCGTCTTCGTCACCCGCAGCTGCGCTCCCTCCAAGGAGACCCTCACTGTGGAAGGCGTTGAGTACCCGCTGGTGAAGCTGGAAATTTCCAACACTTCCCACCCGTTCTACACGGGCAAGGTGAAGCTTGTGGACACCGCCGGCCGTGTGGATATGTTCTATCAGAGATACAAGAGCCGCAAAAAGTAAGTTTTGCGACCTCAAGGTTGAAAGAAGGAGACTCAAAAATTTTGGGTTTCCTTCTTCTTTTTTTCTTTTTTTTACTAACTTTGCATCCCGTGAGTAGTGTAACAAAGATACCCTTTAGCGTCCTTGTGTCCACCGGGCTGGACATCGTTGCACTGACAGCTATTATACTCTACAGTTTACCGGTTCTCCCCGATGGAGGAACCGGCTTTTTTTGTGTATGAAAGCATCCCTGATATTGGAAGACGGATCCCGCTACGAAGGGACCGCATTCGGAAGTCTCCGGAATACTTCCGGAGAGGTAGTGTTTAACACGGCCATGACCGGCTACCCGGAAAGCCTGACCGACCCTTCCTACGCCGGTCAGATCCTGGTATCCACGTTCCCCCTCATTGGCAACTACGGCGTGCCGCCGCACGGCAAGGAAGAAGACGGCCTGGAAGAGAACTTCGAAGGCAGTCATATCTACGCCCGCGCCCTGGTGGTGGCCGACTACAGCAGCGCCTACAGCCACTGGAACGCAGAGGAGAACCTGGAAGCCTGGCTCAAGCGGGAAGACATCCCCGCCATCACCGGCATTGACACCCGCGCCCTCACTAAGGCCCTCCGCGAAAAGGGCGTGATGCGCGGCCGCATCGTGATGGAAGGCCAGACCGAAGAAGCCGGAACCGACACCTACGAAGACCACAACTTTGTGGCCGAAGTCTCCTGCCGCGAGGTCATCCACTACCTCCCTGCCCAGACCCCTCGCAAGAAGGTGGTGCTGGTGGACTGCGGCTGCAAGTACAATATCATCCGCTGCCTCCTCTCCCGCAACCTGGAAGTGGTCCGCGTCCCGTGGAACTACGACTATACCAATATGGAGTACGACGGACTGTTCCTGAGCAACGGCCCGGGCAACCCGGAGCAGTGCAAGGAAGCCGTTGACATCCTCCGCAAAGTACTGGCCGATGGCATGAAGGCTGCCAAGGAAGGCCGCCCGGTGAAGCCCATCATGGGTATCTGCCTGGGCAACCAGCTCCTGGGCATCGCCGCCGGCGCCCGCGTCTATAAACTCAAGTACGGCCACCGCGGTCACAACCAGCCGGTGCGTCTGAACGGCACCACCGAGTGCTTCATCACCAGCCAGAACCACGGTTACGCCATTGCCAACGACTCCCTCCCGGAAGGCTGGAAGCCCCTGCTGGTAAACATGAACGACGGTTCCAACGAAGGCATGGAGCACGAGTACATGCCCTGGTTCTCCGTGCAGTTCCACCCCGAGGCCAACGGCGGCCCGCTGGATACCGAGGTGCTCTTTGACCGCTTTGCCGACCTCATGGAGCATCCCCTCACCGACGGGCTGGCTCCCATCAGCGGCCACCTGCAGAAGGCCATTCCCCAGATGCAGCCCAAGAAGGCCATCTCCACCGTCCTGGTGCTGGGTTCCGGCGCCCTCAAGATTGGTGAGGCCGGTGAGTTTGACTACTCCGGTTCCCAGGCCCTCAAGGCCCTGCGCGAAGAAGGCATCCGGACCGTCCTGATCAACCCCAACATTGCCACCGTCCAGACCAGCGAAGGCATCGCCGACAAGATCTACTTCCTGCCCGTCACGCCGGACTTTGTGGAAAAAGTCATCCGCAAGGAGCGCCCGGACGGCATCTTCCTCTCCTTCGGCGGCCAGACGGCCCTCAACTGCGGCATCCAGCTCTACAAGAGCGGCGTGCTGGAGCGCTACGGCGTGCAAGTGCTGGGAACCCCCGTCCAGACCATCATCGATACGGAAGATCGCGAGCTCTTTGTAGAAAAGCTGGACGAGATTGACGTCAAGACCATCAGCAGCGTAGCCTGCTCCTCCATCGAAGAAGCCAAGAAGGCGGCAGCCCAACTGGGTTACCCGGTGATCCTGCGCTCGGCCTTTGCCCTGGGCGGCCTGGGCTCCGGCTTCTGCGACGACGAGGCCCAGCTTCTCAAGCTGGCCGAAAAGTCCTTCTCCTTCTCTCCGCAGGTGCTGGTAGAGAAGAGCCTGAAGGGCTGGAAAGAAATTGAATACGAAGTGGTGCGGGATGCCTACGACAACTGCATCACGGTGTGTAATATGGAAAACTTTGACCCGCTGGGCATCCACACGGGTGAAAGTATCGTGATCGCTCCCTCCCAGACCCTCTCCAACGAGGAATACCACTTCCTCCGCCTCCTGGCCATCAAGATTGTGCGCCACCTGGGCATTGTGGGAGAGTGCAACGTGCAGTATGCCTTTGACCCCAACTCGGAGGACTACCGCGTCATCGAGGTGAACGCCCGTCTGAGCCGCTCTTCGGCCCTGGCCTCCAAGGCCACCGGCTATCCCCTGGCCTTCATCGCTGCCAAGCTGGGCCTGGGCAAGGGCCTGTTCGACCTCCGCAACAGCGTAACCCAGACCACATCGGCCTACTTTGAACCGGCCCTGGACTACGTGGTTTGCAAGATCCCCCGCTGGGACCTGGGCAAATTCCACGGCGTAGACCGTGAGATTGGCTCCAGCATGAAGTCCGTGGGCGAGGTGATGTCCATCGGCCGCACCTTTGAGGAAGCCATCCAGAAGGGCCTGCGCATGATCGGCCAGGGCATGCACGGTTTTGTAGAGAACCGTCCCCTCCCCTTCCAGGACCTGGACAAAGCCCTCCGCGAACCCACCGACATGCGTATCTTCGCCATCTGTGAGGCCATGCAGCAGGGTTACACCGTAGAACGGATACACGAACTTACCAAGATTGATCGCTGGTTCCTCCTGAAGCTGCTCAACATCATCCATCTGGATCAGCAGCTTCAGGGGTACAGCGTGGAGAGCCTCCCCGCCGACCTCCTGCGCCGCGCCAAGGTATACGGCTTCTCCGACTTCCAGATTGCCCGCGCCACCGCCGGCAAGGACACCAAGCCGGAAGGCCTGGCCGTCCGCGCCCGCCGCGAGTCCCTGGGCATCGTCCCCTACGTCAAGCAGATTGACACCCTGGCCGGCGAGTTCCCCGCCGAGACCAACTACCTCTATATGACCTACCAGGCCACGGAGCACGACGTGGCTCCCGGCAGAGAGGACAGCCGCGAAGGCGTGGTGGTCCTGGGTTCCGGTGCCTACCGCATCGGCTCCTCCGTGGAGTTTGACTGGTGCTGCGTGCAGGCCGTCAAGACCATCCGCAACCACGGCTACCGCAGCGTAGTGGTCAACTACAACCCTGAAACGGTCTCCACCGACTACGACGTCACCGACCGCCTCTACTTTGACGAACTCTCCTTCGAGCGCGTCCTGGATGTGGTGGCCATGGAATCGCCCAAGGGCGTGGTGGTCTCCACCGGCGGACAGATTCCCAACAACCTGGCCGTCAAACTGGCCAACCGGGGCATCCGGCTCATGGGCACATCGGCCGAGGATATTGACCGGGCCGAAGACCGCAAGAAGTTCTCCGCCATGCTGGACGGACTGGGCGTGGACCAGCCCGAATGGGGCGAGCTCACCTCCCAGGCCGATATTGACAGTTTCATCGGCCGCGTGGGCTTCCCGGTGCTGGTAAGACCTTCCTACGTACTCTCGGGTGCCGCCATGAACATCTGCTCCAACCAGGAAGAGCTGGAGCGGTTCCTGCAGCTGGCCGCCACGGTCTCCCAGGAGCATCCGGTGGTAGTGAGCCGTTTCATCGAAAACGCCAAGGAAATCGAATTTGACGCCGTGGCCGACCACGGTCAGATCATAGCCTACGCCATTGGCGAGCACGTGGAGTTTGCCGGAGTCCACTCCGGAGACGCCACCATCCAGTTCCCGCCGCAGAAGCTGTATGTGGAGACGGTGCGCCGCATCAAGCGCATCAGCCGCCAGATAGCCGCCGGCCTGC
>CAMVJR010000095.1 GCA_947167855.1 uncultured Bacteroidales bacterium | reverse complement strand
CAGGTGGGCCAGCCCAAGGTGCTGGACAAGACCATCAACGGCCAGCGCTGCGAACCCATCGAGGAACTGTCCATCGAGGTTCCGGAGCAGTTTGTAGGTGCCGCCATCGAGCTCTCTACCCGCCGCAAGGGCGCCCTCATCCGCATGGAACCCCGTGGAGACCGGACGCTGCTGGAGTTTGAGATCCCTACCCGTGGCCTCATGGGTCTGCGTTCCAACCTCCTTACCGCCACCCAGGGTGAGGCTGTGGTAGCCCACCGTTTCAAGGACTATCAGCCCTACAAGGGAGACATCGAGATGCGTACCAACGGTTCCTTGGTGTCCCTGGAGACCGGCGAGGCCATCGCTTACTCCATGAACAAGCTGCTGGACCGCGGCCGCTTCTTTGTGGAGCCCGGTGAAGAGATTTACGGAGGCCAGGTAGTGGGTGAGCACACCCGTGACCGCGACCTTAACATCAATATCTGCAAGACCAAGAAGCTTACCAACGTGCGTGCCTCCGGCTCCGACGAGAAGGTAGTGCTCCCTCCGGCCATCAAGTTCTCCCTGGAAGAGGCCCTGGAATACATCCAGGAAGATGAGCTGGTAGAGATCACGCCCAATCACATGCGTATGCGCAAGATTCAGTTGGATCCGCTGGACCGTAAGAGAAATTCCTCCACGGAGGATTGATTTTCCGAAATTTATTTGTATCTTTGCACCCCTTAATCTGTTTTTGTGGAGATGAAAAGCATACTCATACCCCTGAACGATTGGGCTGCAGGAGAGCGTAAGTTTCACTCTCACGCAGGTTTAGAGTTCTTTCAACAGTTTGACAATACAGAAATCCTGGACGCCGATGTAGACGTGGATATCCGGGTGGTCAAAGATGGCCGGAACAAGATAGAGGCGGATCTCTATCTCAAAGGATCGGTAACCGTTCCTTGCGACCGATGCCTGGACCCTGTCAGGATACCCGTGGAGACAGCTCCTTCCGAAACCCTCACCCCCGGTGCTGGTGATGTGGAATGGGACTTGAGCCAGGCAGTATACGACTTTGTGTGTCTATCACTGCCTTTGCAGCGGTTACATCCGGAAGGGGAGTGCGATCCCAACACCGTCCGGTTTCTGAGTCACAAGGAGCAAGGGAACGAGGAGGCTGAGGCAACCGGTGCGAACAGCCCGTTCGCTGCCCTGAAAGGACTTTTTGACAGTAAATAAACAATTAAAAACAATAAACAATGGCACATCCGAAACACAAACTCTCCAAGCAGAGAAGAGACAAGCGGCGTACGCACGACTTCGCTCCCGTACCCACTCTGAGCGTTTGCCCTAACTGCGGCGCCACCGTGATGTATCACCGTGTATGCCCTGAGTGCGGCTACTATCGTGGTCGTCAGATCATCGAGAAGAGCGCTGAGTAAGCGCTTTTTTCGTTTAAGGTTTGGCCCGGTAGTTCAACGGATAGAACGGAAGTTTCCTAAACTTTAAATAGAGGTTCGATTCCCCTCCGGGCTACGAAGAAAAGGATTGGCATCTGCCAATCCTTTTCTTGTAGCCCCATAATCTTCGATAGACTGGGGGCCTAATCCCCCAGACCCCCTGTGTCGCCTTCGGCTCCGGTCCTTTGATCCAACGGCGGGTTTTTTCGTGCCCGGAGGGGAATCTGGCGCTTCGCGCCAAATCCTTCTCACGTTACCCCCTCCCAAACCCTCCCCTCGGGGGAGGGCTCCGCCGCAGAAGCGGCGGTGCGGGCCTGCAGGCCCTGTCGCTTCGCTCCGGTGTGCGTTTGGGGGTGTTTTAGCACACGGAACTAACCTTGGACCGTTAGACCAGTTTTGGAGGGTAAACTGCTATCTTAGTTCAAAAATAGGCCTAATTTTGATTAAGATTGTAGTTAACGACAATCTTAGTTAGAATATGGGGCAAATCTGCACTAAGATTGCAGATGGGAGGTCTTACGGGCACCGCCGCCGGAAGATACGACATCCGGCGGCTACAGAACAAAAGTTTCATGAGCTCCATGAAAGGGCTCATGAAACTTTTGTCTGTTGCCCACTTCGGGCAGAGAAAAAAGGAGAGAGATGCCCGGTCGAGCCGGGCATGACGGAACTTGGGGTACGGTAGGCTTCTCTAAAGCACGGTTTGAGCTCTGTAGGGCACATATTGTGCTTTAGACATGGTCAAGGAGTGGGGGTAAAGCACGAAACTGTCTTTCCCTGAAAAAAGTTGACTGTTAGAGGTTTCAGTTCTTGACGGGCAGCATGCCTCCCAGGATGGTGAAGACACGGTCTCCGCTGGCAAAGGTGCGGCGCTGTACCGTCATCTCTATCATGCTGAAATGAAAGTAATAGTAGTGGCCGTCTTCATAGTCGCCCCAGTAATACCCGTCCCAGCCGTCATTCACCGGGAGGAAAACGGCATGCGCAAGATGCTCATCGGTAAAAGTGTACTTGTTATAATTTGCGCCACTGACTTTTCCGTCGCTTGCGAGATTGGCTTCAACGAAGCCATCGATACCCACTGCACTGAAGAGTACCCCTTTGACGCCGTTGTAGTTACCATAGTATTTGGTATAGACATTCATGAGTTTGTTCAGCTGGTCTGAACTGGGGGCAGAAAATCCTTTCGGAGCGCTTTCCCCGGCACCGCCCAGATAGCAGGTAACCGGCTGGCGGGCCCATTTCACATTGTGAAGGGTAATAAAATCATCGCCTTCATCGATGACGGGAGTGTCTTTCTGAAGGCACGAAGAGGATCCGAGTGTCAACAAGCACATCAGGGCAAGGCAAAAAAACCTTTTCACAAGACAAACATTTAAGATTATGTATGTAAAAATACACTTTTCTACGACAAATCACAAATGAATGATCCTCCAATCCAGCCTTCCGTGCACGTAATCGGCCTCTCTGGGGTTTTTTCGTGCCCGGAGGGAACCTATAGGCGCTTGACTTCTTCTGGGACGGAGGGCATTGCGCCGCTTTGCGTGCAGACGTAGGCACTCACGTTCACGGCAATCTGATGCGCTTCGCACACGGGTTTCCCCGCCAGGATGCTGGCCACGAAGGCGCCGGTGAAGGAGTCTCCGGCCCCCACCGTATCGGCCACCTGTACCTGGGGCGTGGTGAGGTAGGACATCCCGCCGGCGTGGAATACATAGCTGCCGATGGCACCGCAGGTGAGGATGAGCATCTTCAGGGAATACATTTCGATGAGCTTGCGGCAGGTGTCCTCGAAGCTCAGGCCGGGAAGGCCGAACATCTGGGCCACCAGCACGATTTCCTCTTCGTTGATCTTGAGGATATCGGCCTTTTTCAAGGAGGCCTCCAGTACTTCGCGGCTATAGAACTGCTGGCGCAGGTTGATGTCGAAGACCTTCAGGCAGTCCTCCGGAACGGCGTCCAGGAACCAGCCGATGGTCTCCCGCGAAACGGAGCTGCGCTGGGCTAGGGAGCCAAAGCAGACGGCCCTGGTATCGGCGGCAATGGCGGCCAGTTCTTTGGTGTAAGGGATGTTGTCCCAGGCCACACCGGTCTTGATCTCGTACTGCGGAACCCCTTGCTCGTCCAGGGATACCTGAACGGTGCCGGTGGGCTCTTCCACGCGGTCCATGTGATAGTGGAGGCCGTGCTCGTCCAGGGCATTGATGGTTTCCTCTCCCAAAGCATCCCGACCTACGGCGCTGACAGCCAGGCCTTCCAGGCCGAACTGAGACACGTGATAGGCAAAATTGGCGGGAGCTCCGCCCAGTTTCTTTCCGGTAGGGAAAACGTCCCAGAGGACTTCTCCGATTCCAACGATATACTGTGCCATATTACTTTGCAACTTTAGGAAGGTAGAAGAACAGATAGATGACACCGATGGTCATCACAGCGACGGCGCCAATCTGGCCTACGGCATCGGAGGCAAACCCCATCAGGAGCGGGAACACTGTGCCGCCGAAAAGTCCCATGATCATAAGGCCCGACACCTCGTTCTGCTTGTCGGGGACGGCCAGGATGGCCTGTGAGAACACGATGGAGAAGATGTTGGAGTTTCCAAAACCCACCAGGGCAATGGCTACATACAGGACCGCCTTGGTGGTGCCGAAGAAGAGTCCGCACATGGACAGGGCCATCAGAATCACGCTGAAAAGGAAGAACTTCTTATGGCTGAACTTGGCCAGGATAAACGAGCCGGACAGGCAGCCGGCGGTACGGAAGATAAAGTACAGGCTGGTGGCGAAGCCGGCCTCGGTAAGGCTCATCCCCAGGCGTTCCATCAGAATCTTCGGGGCCGTGGTGTTGGTCCCCACGTCAATGCCCACGTGGCACATGATGCCTAGGAAGCTAAGCAGCACGATGGGCAGTCCCAGGAGCTTGAAGCAGCCGGCGAAGGACGTGGCTTTGTCGGCCACAGCCTCCCGCTCAATGGGCGTCACCAGTAGCAGGACGCTGGCCAGGATACCGATGATCATATAGATAGGGAACAGCACCCGCCAGCCAAGCCCCCAGGACGGGATGGCCGCGGTAGCGCCCCACATGGCAATGTAAGGCGCCATGAAGGAAGCGATGGCCTTGACAAACTGGCCGAAGGTCATGGTGCTGGCCAGGGAGTCTCCCTTGATGATATTGGTAATGAGCGGATTCAGGGAAGTCTGCATAAGGGCGTTGCCGATACCCAGCAGGGAGAAGCTTACGAGCATCAGGCCGTACGTCTCGCCGAAGAGGGGCAGCAGCAGGGACAAGGCCGTCACCGCCAGGCTCACGAGCACGGTATTCTTGCGTCCGATCTTGTTCATCAGCATGCTGGTGGGCACGGAGAAAATCAGGAACCAGAAGAACACCAGAGAGGGGAAGATATTGGCCGATGCGTCGGAAAGGCCCAGATCGGCCTGGACATAGTTGGAGGCGATGCCCACGAGGTCCACGAACCCCATGGCAAAGAAGCAGAGCATCACCGGCAGAAGTTGTATCTTTTTATTCATTTGGATAGCGGATAAAGGGTAACATCGGCCTTTACTTTCCCATTCTGTTTCAGGGTATTGTAGGGCGTGGTGGGGAAGACGAGGTTGGTCATGCAGAAGTCGTTTCCAAAGGCTTCAATGCTGGCCGAATCCAGGAAGAGGCGGAGTTCCATCTTGCCGCCCACGCGGGTGGGGGCGACGGTGACGGTAGGGAAGAATTTGGAGAAACTGACCCGTCCGCTGCTGCGGCGGTCCATGGAGAAGGTCTGGCTGGCGGTCTCGTAGGTCATCACCACCTGCTCCCCGGATTCATTGCTGAGGATGAAAGAGACATTCTCCTTCTTGGGAAGATTGAAGCGGATGACCAGTTCATATGCCTTCTGCGGCTTGTCAAAGAGTTCTTCTTCGGCCGATGAAAGCTTGAACTGACGGGGCGTGCCGCGCAGTGCCTCCACTTCGGGAGCGGGACTGCTCTTGAGGAGCACCTCTTTGTCCTGCCGGATCAGGCTCAGGTCGCGGGGGATGGAGTTGGAACTGCGGAACTGCTGGGTGGGGACGGCATTGGCGTACTGCCAGTTGCTCATCCAGGCAAGGGCAACGGTTCGGCCCGCAGGGGCATTGCTCCAGGTAACGGTGGCGTAGTGATCCATGCCGTAATCCATCCAGCGGATAACGGTAGGAAGGTCGTCACAGGTGAACTGGTGGCCGTCGTACTGGCCCACAAAGTATTGCGTGGCGCTGCCGCCGAAGGGTCCGCCGGGATTGATATTCAGAAGAAGGACGTATTTTTCCTTGCCGTCCAGGGACATCTTTAACAGATCCGGGCATTCCCAGACGCCGTTATGATTCCCATAACCCGTTCCAAAGCTACTCTCGTAGGTCCAGTCCTTCAGATTGTCCGAAGCCCAGAACTGTACTTCCTGTCCGGCCGCCAGGATTACCTTCCACTGGCGGGTGTGGTGGTCCCAGAAGAGGTTGGGGTCCCGAAAGTCGGGGTGTTCGGCGACAATGACGGGATTGCCCGCGTACTTGGTAAAGCTGCGGCCGCCGTCGTTGCTGTAGGCTATGCTTTGCGTCTGGTTGGCTCCGTCGGATGTGTACATGGCCACGATGGCATCTTTTCCAAAACCGGATACGTTATCCTTATCCACCACGGCGCTGCCGCTGAAGATGGTTCCAAGAGCGTCCGGGGCGATGGCAACGCCCAACTGTTCCCAATGCATCAGGTCCTTGGAAACGGCGTGTCCCCAGTGCATGTTCCCCCAGATGCTGCCATAGGGGTTGTACTGGAAAAACAGATGCCATTCCCCATCCTTGTAAACCATTCCGTTGGGGTCGTTCATCCAACCGTAGTCCGGACTGAAATGATAGGTGGGCCGATAGTATTCCACATTGCTGCGGTCAAAGACCGGGGAGAGTTTCATCTCGTTCCAGCAGACGTCGTCGGAGGAATTGCGCCGGAGGCTGCGTCCCTGATTCATGACTACGTCCAGAAGGAGATTCTTTCCGCTGTAAGGAGTCAGGTCAAAGGGAACAAAATAATCCACCTTATCAATGGCCAGGCGTATGTTGAGGGCCTGGACCTCCTGCAGGTCTGAAAGCACCCGCACCCTTGCCTCCGGCGCAGTTTCCTGTACGGGGAGCAAAAGGAAACGGTCTTTGGCATCCACCCTTACCTGGGTATGGGTTTCTGAGAGATGCCGGGCTGTCAGGGTTTGCGCCCGGGCGGCCACTACACTGCAGATGATGGCCAGGGAGGTGGTTATCAGTTGGGCTATTCTCATGATGGATAGTATTTTACTTTGCTAAGATAGTCATTCTTTTACTACAAAGCAACTCCGAACCCAATCGCTACTGGCTGCCCGGGAAACACGTACCAGCCTGTCCCGGTGGTATCCGCGACATGGAGCGCGGCACGGTGAGCGAACAGCAGACCGCGTGAAATGGCTCTGGGACAACCGTCAGCTCATTGGCGGCCTCAAGTGGGAATACGAGCCCAAGGTGCTCCGCTTCTTCTTCGGCGATTCCCTCTAATAGACCGTCCGACAAACAAAGAGCAACGATCCTTTGGAAAAAGAATCGTTGCTCTTTGTATTTTCGCTGATAAACACTAACTTCGAACCCGTTTTGGGATAGAAGGGCCGATCATAATTGTAACGCTATGGGAACGAACAACAACAAAGGATTCTATGAGGCACCGGCCGTCATGGTAGTAGAGGTGAAGGTGGAGGGCGGCGTACTATTTCTTCTTCCTTAAGTAAAGCTTA
>CAMVJR010000094.1 GCA_947167855.1 uncultured Bacteroidales bacterium | reverse complement strand
ATCTATTCCTACGTCAATAACATCCACACCATAGAGGGTGGTACCCACCTGCAGGGCTTCAAGATGGGCCTGAGCCGCTCCCTCAAGAACTACGCAGAAAAGAACAACCTGCTGGCCAAGTTCAAGGGAGAGCTGAGCCCGGAAGACTTCCGCGAAGGCCTCACCGCCGTCATCTCCGTGAAGGTGGCAGAGCCTCAGTTCGAAGGCCAGACCAAGACCAAGCTGGGTAACCCGGAGGCTACGTCGGCCGTATCGCAGGCCACGGCAGCCGCCATGGACCAGTACCTGGAAGAGCACCCCAAGGAGGGCAAGACCATCGTAGAGAAGATTGTGCTGGCCGCCACCGCCCGCGCTGCCGCCCGCAAGGCCCGCGAGATGGTGCAGCGCAAAACCCCTATGGGCGGCGCCGGCATGCCCGGTAAGTTGGCCGACTGCTCCGACCACGATCCCGAGAAGTGCGAACTCTTCCTCGTTGAGGGAGACTCCGCAGGCGGTACCGCCAAGCAGGGCCGTGACCGTCGCATCCAGGCCATCCTGCCCCTGAGAGGTAAGATCCTGAACGTGGAGAAAGCCGCCCAGGACCGTGCCTTCGAGAGCCAGGAAGTAAGAAACATCTACACCGCCCTGGGCGTCACCGTAGCCCAGGAAGACGAATCCGGAGAAAAGCACATGGACCTGAGCAAGCTCCGCTACCACAAAGTCATCATCATGACGGATGCTGATGTGGACGGTAGCCACATTGCCTGCCTCATCCTCACCTTCTTCTTCCGCTATATGTTTGACCTCATCAAGAACGGTTATGTATACCTGGCCACGCCGCCGCTCTATCTGGTAAAGAAGGGCAAGGAAGAGCGCTACTGCTGGACAGACGCCCAGCGGGACGCCGCATCGGCCGAACTGGGCAAGGGCAGTGACAAGGGCTTAACCATTCAGCGCTACAAAGGTCTGGGTGAAATGAGCGACGAGCAGCTCTGGGAGACCACCATGGATCCCGCCCGTCGCGTTCTGCGCCAGATTACCATCGAGAATGCAGCCGACGCCGAGCGTACCTTCTCAATGCTGATGGGAGACGACGTACCGCCGCGCCGCGCCTTCATTGAAGAAAACGCCCATTATGCCAATATCGACGCCTAAGATACCCCGGAAGTTTATTCCGCTGGTGATTGTTTTCGCAGTCCTGGTGCTACTCATGCCCAGGACCGCGAAATTCAATTATGACTATAAGAAAGGAACCCCCTGGCCGTACGAGACCCTCATCTCCCAGTTCGACTTCCCCATCCTCAAGACGGAGGAGCAGATGCAGGCCGAAAGGGAGAACGCCGGATCCGTCGTGATCCCGTACTACCGCTTCTCGGAGGAGGTGACTTCCACCGTCATCCGCAACGTCCAGAGCCTGGATCTGGGCCGCTTGAACGGCCTCAGACCCACCCTGGTGACCCGCCTGAGCGAGATTTACGCCAAGGGCGTGATCAGCGACGGCAAAGTAAAGCTCGAAAAGATTGACGGGCAGGTTTCGGACAACCTCATCTACGTCCAGAAGAACAAACGCGCCACGCAGTACCCCCGCAGCGAGGTGTACAAAGTGTCGGACGCCAAAGACCAGCTGGTGGCCGCCATGGCCCGCAGCTACCCGTCCGTGAACCTGGACTCCCTGTTCCGCCGCGCCTCGGTCTACACGGCCCTGGTGCCCAACCTCATCTACGACGCCTCCATGACGGAGCTCACCCACACCGGGTCGTCGGACTACATTTCCCCCACGCTGGGCTATGTGAGGGCCGATGAAAAGATCGTCTCCAAGGGAGAGATCGTAACGGCCGAAGTGGCCCAGATCCTGGACAGCTACAAGGCAGAATACAATAAGGTATTCGGCTACGGCGCCCCCCGCATCCTGCTGTATACCGGCAACATCCTGCTGGCCCTCACGCTGGTGGTCATCCTGTACTTCTGCATCTTCTTCACCAACCGGAACGTGTTCGAGGATAAGAACCGCTACTACTATCTTCTGACCGTCTTCCTGCTGGCCGCCGTGATTACCTTCCTGCTGGAGCGCATTGCGCCTTCGGCCCTGTATATGATGCCGTATCCGGTGTTTGCGCTATATCTGCTGGCCTTCTTCCGGAAGCGGCTGGTGCTGCCGGTGTACATTGTGTACCTGCTGCCGCTGCTGATTTTCTGCGGCAACGGCATGGAGCTCTTTGTGATGTACCTGGCCGCCGGCATTGTGACCATCGAGACGTTTGGCTACCTGAGCCAGCGGTGGAAGCAGTTCATCAACGCCGCCATCATCTTTGGCGTGGAGGTGGCCGTCTTCTTTGCCTTCCGGCTCATTGACGCCGGCAACCTGTCGCTGTGGTGGGTTGCCACCGCCAAGATCTTTGTGGGCGCCATGGCCACCGTGGCCCTGTACCCGCTCATCTACCTGTTCGAGCGCATCTTCAACCTGGTATCCCAGGTGCGTCTGGAAGAGATGGCCGATACCAACAACCCGCTCCTGCAGGAGCTCAGCGCCAAGGCGCCCGGTACCTTCCAGCACTGCCTGCAGGTGATGAACCTGGTAGATGCCGTGGGCCGCGCCACGGATGCCAATGTGGCCCTGCTGCGCGCTGCCGCCCTCTACCACGACATTGGAAAAATGCAGAACCCGCTCTGCTTCATTGAGAACGAGAGCCTGAGCCCCAATGCCGAGAAATACCACGAGGGAAAAACGCCCATGGAGAGTGCCCAGGACATCATCCGCCACGTGGACGACGGTCTTGCCATAGCCGACGAGCACCGCCTGCCCACCCAGATCAAGGCCTTCATCCGCTCGCACCACGGCACCACGCCCACCGCGTACTTCCTTAACAAGTACCTGAACGAGGGCGGGGATCCCAATGATACATCGGCCTTCTATTATCATGGCCAGAAGCCCACGACCAAGGAGCAGGTGATCCTGATGGTTTGCGATTCCATTGAAGCGGCCTCCCGCACCCTCAAGGAATACACGCCCGAGGCCTACGACCGCTTTGTGGAGAACATCGTAGCCGGCAAGGAACGCGCGGGCCAGTTTGAGGATGCGGACATCACCATCCACGACCTCAATCTCATGAAACGCATGCTCAAGACGTATCTGCAGCAGATTTTCCACGGCCGTGTGGCGTACCCCAAGCGCAAACGTTGATAGACTGGTAAATTTTTACTAACTTTGCGCCCCCAAATTTGAAATAAACATTATTATATATCATGAAAGTAAGTCATATTCAACCCGATGCACTGAACTTTAAAGTGACCATCGAGATTGCTGCGGCAGATTATGCCGAGCCGCTGCGCAAGCGCCTCAATGAATATAAGCGCAAGGCCGATATCAAAGGATTCCGCAAAGGAATGGCCCCCATGCAGCTTATTCAGCGTATGTACGGAGACCAGGCCCTCTACGAGAGCGTGAACGGCCTTGTGGGCGAGTCCCTGGACAACTTCATCAAGGAGCAGAAAGTCCGCGTGCTGGGCGAGCCCATGCCCGCCGAAGACCAGCCCCAGAACAGCTGGAAGGCCGGTGAAGACTTCACCTTCCACTTTGACATTGCCCAGACCCCTGAACTCACCTTCGAGGTAGGTAAGGAAGACAAGATTCCCTACTACGACATCAACATCACCGCCGCCGAGAAGAAGGCCGCCAAGGAAGACCTGCTCCAGCAGTACGGTTCCCTGCAGGAAGGCAAGAAGGCCGGTGAAAACGACTACATTGTAGCCGATATCGAGAACGAAGGCCACAAGGCCGAAGGTGTCTACGTGTCCATCTCCCATGTGGATGAGGCCGCCCGCGGCGCCTTCATCGGCAAAAAAGCCGGAGACAAGTTCGAGATCAACGTGAACGAAGCCTTCACCAACGAGACCGACCGTGCCGCCATGCTCAAGGTGGAAAAAGACCAGCTAGCCAACCTGAACCCCCTGTTCACCTTCACGGTTGTGAACGTGAAGACGTTTGTGGCCGCCGAGGAAAACCAGGAGACCTACGACAAGATTTTTGGCGAAGGCAAGGTAACCACTCCCGAGCAGTTTGAGGAGAAAGTGGCCGAAAGAATCAAAGCCTCCCACGAGCAGGAAGCCAACTACCGCTTTGGGGCCGATGTCCGCAAATTCTTTGTGGAGAAGGCCGCCCTGGAGCTCCCCGAGGACTTCCTCAAGCGCTGGCTCATCTACGCCAACGAGGGCAAGTTCACCGCCGAGCAGGTGGAGAAGGAGTTCCCCGGTTTCCTCGAGGACTTCAAGTGGCAGCTCGTCCGTGGCTACCTCATGCAGAAGTTTGGCCTCAAGGTGACCAAGGAAGACCTCCAGTCCGCCGCCGAGAGCTTTGTGGCCTACCAGTACGCCATGTACGGCATGGGTAACGTTCCCGAGAACATCATCAAGAGCTCTGCCGAGAACGTGCTCCAGGACCAGAACCAGCTCCGCCGCCTGGAAGAGCAGTGCGAAGACAACATCACCATTGCCAAGGTCCGTGAAGAAGTCACCCTCCAGAACAAAAAGATCTCCCAGGACAAGTTCAGAGAGCTGAAGTAATGACAGAATTCGATAAGTTTGCAGTGAAGGGAAGGGGCATCAGTTCGATGACCCTTTCTCGTTATACGTCCGTCCTGGACGGTTACATCAACCCTACCATCACCGAAGAGCGCAAGCTCAACGTGGCCCAGATGGACGTGTTCAGCCGCCTGATGATGGACCGCATCATCTTCCTGGGCGTTCCCATTGACGACGATGTGGCCAACAT
The DNA here is from genome assembly GCA_947167855.1 of uncultured Bacteroidales bacterium. Taxonomy (GTDB): domain Bacteria; phylum Bacteroidota; class Bacteroidia; order Bacteroidales; family UBA932; genus Cryptobacteroides. Next base: position 2,512 of record CAMVJR010000094.1, on the reverse strand, counting down.
CATCCAGGCCCAGCTCCTATTCCTGGCGTCACAGGACCCGCACGCAGACATTACCATGTACCTGAACACCCCCGGTGGCCAGGTGCACAGCGGCCTGGGTATCTACGACACCATGCAGCTGGTGCAGCCGGACGTGGCCACCGTGTGCACGGGCATGGCCGCCTCCATGGGCGCCGTGCTTCTCTGCGCCGGTGAGAAGGGCAAGCGCAGCGCGCTGCCGCACTCCCGCGTTCTCATTCACCAGCCGCTGGGCGGGGCCCAGGGCCAGGCCACGGAAATCCTCATCGCCGCCAAGGAGATTGAGAAGACCCGTACGGAACTCTTTAATATTATAGCGGAGCACACCGGCCAGTCTTACGAGAAGGTAGCGGCCGACGGAGAACGCGACTATTGGATGAGTGCCGATGAAGCCAAGTCCTACGGCATGGTGGACGAAATCCTCCGGAAAAGAGCGAAATAATGGCTAAGAAAACAGACAACCAGCACTGCCTCTTTTGCGGACGCAGTAATGCCGAAGTGCCCTTCCTCCTGCAGGGCATGTATGGCTACATCTGCCCCGACTGCATCAAACTGGCCTCGGAGTATCTGGAAGAGGTAGAGGGTGGTCAGAAGAAAGGCGCACCGGTGCCCAAGCTGGGCAAGTGCCCCAAGCCCGCCGAGATTAAGGCGTATCTGGACCAGTACGTGATTGGGCAGGACCGCGCCAAGAAAGTGCTGGCCGTGGCCGTGTACAATCATTATAAGAGAGTTCAGCACAACCTGGTGGACAAGGTCGATGACGGCGTGGAGCTGGAAAAATCCAACATCCTGCTGGTGGGTCCCACTGGAACGGGCAAGACCCTTCTGGCCCGCACCATTGCCAAGCTGCTGGATGTACCTTTTACCATTGTGGACGCTACCGTTCTCACGGAGGCCGGCTACGTGGGAGAAGACGTGGAGAGCATCCTCACCCGTCTGCTCCAGGAGGCCGATTTTGACCTGGTGAAGGCCGAAAGGGGAATTGTGTTCATAGACGAGATTGACAAGATTGCCAGAAAGAGCGACAACCCCTCCATTACCCGCGACGTGTCCGGTGAAGGTGTGCAGCAGGCCCTTCTGAAGCTGCTGGAAGGAAGCATTGTGAACGTTCCGCCCAAGGGCGGCCGCAAGCACCCCGAGCAGGAGTTCATCCACGTGAACACGCAGAACATCCTGTTCATCTGCGGCGGTGCCTTCGAGGGCATCGAGCGGCATATCGCCCTGAGGAAGAACACCCAGATCATTGGCTTCGGGGCCGAAGAAAAGCAGCGCATTGCCAAAGACAACCTGCTGGAGTATGTGGATGCCATGGACCTCCGGTCCTTCGGCCTGATTCCGGAGATTGTGGGCCGTCTGCCGGTCATTACTTACCTGGATCAGCTGGACCGGGATTCCCTCAAGCGCATCCTCACCGAGCCCAAGAACGCCCTCATGCGCCAGTATGAGAAGATGTTCGAGCTGGATGGCATCAAGCTGGAAGTGGAGCCTTCGGCCCTTGATATTATAGTAGACACCGCCCTCAGGAACAAACTGGGCGCCCGCGGTCTTCGCAGCATCTGCGAGAGAGTGATGGCCGATGCCATGTTTGAGGCACCATCGGCCAAAAAGAAAACTTTCAAGCTCACAGCGGATTACGTGAAGGGACGCTTGGTGGATTAAATTATTCTTTGTATCTTTGCGGGCTTTAAAAAGGCAGCGAGCCTTTTTGGTGCAATGGGGTGCTTGAAAGAAAGCACTGAGTAACACATTTTAATTTATTAAAACATGAAGCATTTTGCGCTTAAGGGCGAAATTCGCCAAAAGGGCAACAAGGCCGTTCTCAAGGCCTTCCGCGCCCAGGGTCTGGTTCCCTGCAACCTCTATGGTCAGGGTGTAGACAACATCCTTTTCACCGTTAACGAGAAAGAGCTCAAGGGTCTTACCCATACTCCCGCTTCCTACATTGTAGACCTGGAACTGGGTGGCAAAACCTACACCGCCGTGGCTCACGAGTATCAGTGGCACCCGGTAGAGGACAACTGCCTCCACGTGGACTTCCTGGCCGTGAACGAGAAGAAGCCCATCGTTATCTCCGTTCCGCTCAACATCACCGGTCACCCCAAGGGTGTGCAGGCTGGTGGTAAGTTTGTTCAGAGCGCCCGCGCCCTCAAGGTTTGCGGTCTCCTGAAGAACCTCCCGGATCAGCTGGACGTGGATGTGACTCCCCTGGAGCTGGACAAGCGTATGGTAGCCGGCGACCTCAAGTTTGAAGGTCTCCAGATTGTCTCCGACAAGAACACCATCATCTGCTCCGTCAAGACCACCCGTGCCATGCAGCAGGCCGCTCAGGATGCTGCCAAGTCCGGTAACGAAGAATAATGGGTGCTACCTACCTGGTAGTTGGACTGGGAAACATTGGCGCCGAATACGCCAACACCCGTCACAACATGGGATTTATGATATTGGATGCCTGGGCTCAGGCATCCAATGTCCTTTTCAAGACCGACCGTTACGG
>CAMVJR010000093.1 GCA_947167855.1 uncultured Bacteroidales bacterium | reverse complement strand
CCGGGATACATGGGGTTCAGGAAGTCCGTATTCCAGTCTCCTTCGGCCCTTTCATATACGACGGGACGGTTCTGTCCGTCTTTCTCCAGGGCCTTGAGGGTCTTGTAGGTCTCGTAGAAGATGGTGCCGTTGCCGGCCTCGTTGCCCAGTGACAGGATGGTCACGGACGGGTAATTGGCCGTACGGTAGTACATGTTGAGGGTACGGTCCATGTGCTTGGTGAGCCACTCGGTGCGGTTGGCCATGGTGCGTTTGGGGTCGTAGCCCATGCCGTGGGTCTCCACGTTGGCCTCGTCGTAGACGTAGAAGCCCAGGGAGTCGCAGAGCTCGTAGAACTCCCGCTGCTGCGGGTAGTGGCAGGTGCGGATGGCGTTCACGTTGGCCAGCTTCATGAGCTTGAGATCCTCCAGGATGTTCTCCCGGGTGGTGTAGTGGCCCGTGTAGGGGTTGTGCTCGTGCAGGTTCACGCCTTTGAACTTGACGGGCTGGCCGTTCACCAGGAAGGCCTTCACCATGCGGCCTTTCCCGTCATTCCCGACTTGATCGGGAATCTCCACAATCTCCAGCCGGCGGAAGCCCACGTGGAAGCGGGTGTACTCTCCGTTCACGCGGAGCAGAAGGGTATACAGGTTGGGGGTCTCGGCGCTCCACAGGCGCGGGGCGGGAATGCTGTCCATCACGGTGAGGATGTCTCCGGAGAACTCGAAGACGGCGTCGGCCACGGTTTTTCCGTCTTTGTCCAGCAGCTCGTAGAATACCTCGGTGGGGGCATCGGCGTGCATCTTGAGCTGGAACAGGCCGGTCTGGAAGTCCGGCGTGGTGGTGGAGATCACATTGAAATCAAAGCCGCTCAGGGTCTTTTCGCTGGAGAGGTATACGTCCCGCTCCAGACCGGAGATGCGCCAGAAGTCCTGGTCTTCCAGCCAGGAGCCTTGCGTGTAACGGTAAATCTTCAGAAGAAGATCGTTCTCTCCGGGCTTCAGATAATCCGTAATGCGGAAACGGGCCAGGTCCTTGGAGTCTTCGCAGTAGCCTATCTCTTCTCCGTTCACGTACACGTAGGTGCCGCTCTTGGTGCCGGCCAGGTTGAGGAAGACCTCACGGCCCTTCCAGTTCTCCGGCACGGTGAAGGTGCGGTGGTAGAGGGCGGCGGGAACGGCCTCCGGGAGCACGCCGGGTACGGGATTCTCCGGGCAGAAGTCGTAGGCTATGTTGGTGTAGATGGCCGTACCCCAGCCCTGCACTTCCCAGTTGCCGGGAACCCGGATCTTGTCCCACTGCCGGGGAATCTCCATGTTCCGGTGGTCCTCAAAGTACTTGAAGTCCCAGGTACCGTTCAGGCTCTTGTAGTTCTCGCTTTCGCGGAAACCCTTGGTAAGGGCATCGGCCCGGTCCTGATAGTAGATGACTTCCGTGCGCCGGGTCTGGGCGTTCACGCTGGTGGTCTGGATGTCCTGCCAGTAGGGGAGGATGGCGGTGGCCAGGATAAGAAGGATGCTATTCATGGGGGTTGTAGGTAAAAGTCTGAGTTAAACGGATATCATCCGAGGAGGCGCCCACCTGGATTTCGAAGTCTCCGGCTTCCACCACGCGCTGCATGGCGGGGTTCACCAGTTCAAAGGCACTGCGCTCCAGCGGGAGCGTGACGGTGACGGTCTGTCCGGCCGGGATGTTCTTGACGCGCTGGAAGGCGCACAGCTGCTTGCGGGGACGGGCCGTGGAAGCCACGAGGTCCCGGATGTAGACCTGCACTACCTCGTCTCCGGCCAGGGTGCCGGTGTTGGTGACGTCCACCGTGACGGTGATGGAATTCATGTTAGAACCACTTACCAGGAGGTTTTTATACTCAAACGTGGAGTAGCTGAGTCCGTAGCCAAACGGGTACAGCGGAGCGGCGCTCTCTTCCACGTAGTCGTGGCTGTACGGGACCTTGCGGTTGTAGTACACCGGAATCTGGCCCACGCTGCGGGGAACGCTCACGGAGAGGCGTCCGGCGGGGTTGTATCGGCCCAGGAGGACGTCGGCCAGGGCGGTTCCGCCTTCTCCTCCGGGGTACCAGAGGGTGAGGAGGGCGTCGGCGTTCTCGGCGGCCCAGTTCTTATCCAGCGGGCGGCCTTCTATGTACACCACCACCAGCGGCTTGCCGGTGGCCTTGAGTTCTTTCAGGAGCTGCGGCTGCAGGCCCAGCAGGCCCAGCGTGCTGCGGTCGAATCCTTCTCCGGCCTCCATGTCGGATACGGAGGTCTCGTCCACCACGGCGGCACCGGTGTCAATGTACTTGGTCTTGAAGTCGCGGGCTGATGAGCCGCCCACCACCACTACGGTGACATCGGCCCTTCTGGCGGCCTGGACGGCGGCAGGGATGTTGGAATTCTTGGTGTCCCGGATGGCGCAGCCCTTGACGTAGGTGACGGCGGCGCCGGCCTTCTGCAGGCCCTCCAGCATGGTAACCACGTTCTCAGGGGCCTGCGGGGCGGTATAGTCTCCCAGCTGGTTGTACTGGTTGTCTGCGTTGGGGCCAATCAGGGCGATGCGGGTGCCGGCCCTCAGGGGCAGCACGCCGTTGTTCTTGAGGAGCGTCACGCCTTCGCGGGCGGCCTGGGCGGCCACTTCCACGTGGGCGGCGGAGCGCACATCGTGGGCCGAATCTTCCGGCAGATACGGGTTGTCAAAGAGCCCGGCCTCGAACTTGCGGATGAGCACGCGCTTGACGGCGCGGTCCACAAAGGCTACGTCCAGCCGGCCGCTCTCTACGGATTCTTTGAGGAGGGCAAAGCAGTGGGCTCCCAGATCTACGTCCACCCCGGCCTTGAGGGCCATCTCGCCGGCTTCCTGCCGGTCCTTGGCCACGTGGTGGCTGGTGTAGATGCCGTCTATGCTTTCCAGGTCACTCACCACAAAGCCCTGGAAGTTCCAGCGGTCGTGGAGGACGCCGGTGAGCAGTTCTTCGTTGCAGGTGGAGGGAATGCCGTCAATGGTGTTGTAGCTGGTCATGACGCTGAGGGCTCCGGCGTCAATAGCGGCCTTGAAGGTGGGCAGCACATTCTCTTCCAGGTCCCTGGGGCCGATATGGGAAGGGCTGCCGTTGTGGCCGCCTTCCGGAATGCCGTAGGCTACAAAGTGCTTGAGGGTGGAGATGACGCCTTCCGACGAGGTGCCCCGCACCATGGCGGCGGCCATTTGGGAGGTGAGGTATACGTCTTCTCCGTAGGTTTCTTCTACGCGGGACCAGCGGGGCTCGCGGCTCAGGTCAATGACCGGGCCGTAGCCGATGGTGCCGCCCTGGGCCATCAGTTCCTTGCCAATCACCTGGCCCACTTCTTCGATGAGCTCCGGATCCCAGGTAGCGCTGAGGCCGATGGAGGTAGGGAACACCGTAGTGCCGATGGCCATGTGGCCGTGGGGGGCTTCTTCGGCCAGGATGATGGGTATGCCCAGTCGGGTGGAGTCAATGGCATAATGCTGCAGGGCATTGTAGGCCTGGGCCGAAAGCTGCGGGTTCAGGCCGGTTTCCAGGGTCTTGCGGGTCCAGGGATCGGCCCGGAAAGTGGCCCACAGCATGCCGCCGTGCTGCTGCTGGATAAACTCCCGGTAGGCGTCCGAGATGCGCACGATGGCTTCGTCATTCCCGGCCTGACCGGGAACCTTTTCGTACATGGGCCAGCCCAGGGGGCATAGCAGCTGTCCCAGCTTTTCTTCCAGCGTCATGCGGGACAGCAGGTCCTGGGCCCTTTCCTCTGCGCTTTTGGAGGCGTCTTTGTAAAGGGGCGTTTTTCCACATCCGGCAACCAGAAGGGCGGCGGCCGCAAGGCCGAGGGCCCATTTCCCAAGCTTAGTGCGCATAATTGTACAGTTTGGTTATTATACAAAGATACGGAATATTCCCTTAAAAGAAAAATGCCTATCTTTGCAGGAAAGATGCACAAAATGATAAACGATCTCTTCCTTGACAAGGCCGTCAGCGACCTTTTTCAGAACATTGAATTCCAGGATGCTCCCACCGGTCTCTACGACCCTCTGCGCTACATGGTAGCCATTGGCGGCAAGCGCATCCGTCCCCGGCTCTGCCTTACCACCTACAGCCTGTACAAGCAGGAGTTCACCCCGTCCATCCTGCAGCCGGCGGCCGCCCTGGAAGTCTTCCACACCTTCACCCTCATCCACGACGATATCATGGACCGGTCGGCCCTTCGCCGCGGCCATGAGACGGTCTGGAAAAAGTGGAACGAGGATACCGCCATCCTCAGCGGAGACGTCATGTGCATCGACTCCTACAAGCGGATGATCCAGGCCCCGTCGGCCGTTGTGGCACAGGCGCTGGCCCTCTTCTCCAAAACCGCCGCAGAGGTATGCGACGGCCAGCAGCTGGACATGGACTTTGAGCTGCGTTCCAGCGTATCCATGGAGGAATACATGCAGATGATCGGCCTCAAGACCGGCGTCCTCATTGCCTGCTCGGCCCAGCTGGGCGCCCTCATCGGAGGGGCCGATGAACACAGCCAGAAGTGCCTGTACGACTATGGCTACTATCTGGGCCTGGCCTTCCAGGTGGCCGACGATTACCTGGACGCCTACGGAGACCAGAAGGTCTTTGGCAAGCCCATCGGAGGAGACATCCTTAACGAAAAGAAGTCCTGGCTCACGGTAAAGGCCATGGAACTGGGCGCCGAAGGACTGGGAGAGGCCCTTACCGCTCCAGCCCCTACGCCCGAGGCCCAGGCCGCCAAGATTGCCTCCGTCATGGCCATCTACAACAGCGTGGGCATTGCCCAGGCCGCCCGTGAAGAAATTGCCCGGCTGAGCCAGCTGGCCATGGACAAGGCCGCCCAGGCCGGTCTGTCGCAGGAGGGCTTCGACGCCCTGAGCCGCTTTGCCAACGGGCTGGTGGGCCGCGCCAAATAATGGATCGCAGAGAACTGGAAATCATGGCTCCGGCGGGCAGTTTTGCCTGCCTCACCGCTGCCGTGGAAGGCGGTGCCAATTCGGTCTACTTTGGCATCGGCCATCTGAATATGCGCTCGCATTCTGCGGGCAATTTTACCCGCGAAGACCTGCCGGAGGTGATGCGCATCTGCCGCGCGTATGGTCTCAAGGGGTATATGACCCTGAACATTACCCTGTACGGGGAAGAGCTGCAGGAGGCTTACGCTACGCTGGACGCCGCCAAGGCCGCCGGCGTGGATGCCGTGATTGCCTCCGACATGGCCTGCATCCTGTATGCCCGCCAGATCGGCCTGGAAGTCCATATCTCTACCCAGCTCAGCATTTCCAACATCGAGTCCCTGCGGTTTTACGCCCAGTGGGCCGACGTAGTGGTCCTGGCCCGCGAGCTGGATCTGGGTCAGGTGAAAGCCATCCACGAGGCCATTGTGGCCCAGAAGATCTGCGGCCCGTCGGGAGAACTGGTAAGGATAGAAATGTTTGCCCACGGGGCCTTCTGCATGGCCGTTTCGGGCAAGTGCTACCTTTCGCTGGCTGCATACGGAGAAAGCGCCAACCGCGGGGCCTGCATGCAGATCTGCCGCCGGGGTTATCAGCTCACGGACTACGAAACCGGAAACGAGATTTGGGTGGACAACAAGTACCTGATGTCTCCCAAGGACCTCTGCACCATCGATTTCCTGGACAAGTTTATTGAGGCGGGTGTAAAGGTGTTCAAGATTGAAGGCCGGGCCCGCAGTGCGGACTATGTGATGATTACTGCATCGGCCTATCGCGAGGCCGCCGATGCCGTAGCCGCCGGCACTTTTACCCGGGAAATGGGCGAGGAGCTCAAGAAGCGCCTGGCCACGGTGTTTAACCGGGGTTTCTGGGACGGCTATTACCTGGGTGCCCGGATGGGCGAGTGGAGCGCCAAGTACGGCAGCAGCGCCACCCGCCAGAAGGTGTACGTGGGCAAGGTGACCAACTGGTTTGCCAAGATTGGCGTGGTGGAGGTCCAGGTGGAGGCCCGGGACCTGCACCAGGGAGACCAGATTCTGTTCATCGGTCATACCACCGGCACCCTGGAGATGAAGGTTGAAGAACTCTGGCTGGACTTCCAGCCCGTAGACGTGGTCCGTCAGGGCCGGCGCTGTTCCATAGCCGTCCCCCTGGACGGGATGCCGGAGGACCTCATCAATACCGATGCTGCGCCAGGGGAGCGTATCCACCCGAGGCGCGGCGACAAAGTTTTTATCTGGACGCTAAACTAACCTGATCATATGAAAAAAATTCGCCGCTCAACTGTAGAAGCCATCATCTTCCTGGCCCTTCTGATAACCTGTTTTTCCCTGCTGGGAAGTCGGATGGGCAGCGGGAACATGCTCAAGACGCTCATGAACACGGCCCACGACCTGTTGCTCAACACCGTGTTCTACCTGATGGGCATCACGGTGCTTACCGGCGCCCTGTCCAAACTGATGTCCGAGTTTGGGGTGGTAACTCTGCTGGAGAGAGTCCTCAGGCCCCTGATGAAGCCTCTGTACAACCTCCCGGGTGTAGCGGCCCTGGGCGGCGTGATGACGTTCCTTTCGGACAACCCTGCCATCATCGCCCTTTCCAAAGACAAGAAGTTCGCGTCCTACTTCAAGAAGTATCAGCTGATCTCCCTCACCAACTTCGGTACCGCCTTCGGTATGGGTTTCGTGGTTATCATCACTATGATCGGTTACTTGCAGGTGACCGCCGCCCTGGTGGGCCTGGCCGGCGCCATCGTGGGTTCCATCATCTCTACCCGCCTGATGCAGCGCAGCTGCCTGAAGGACTACCCCGAGCTGGATTCCCCGGTATCCAACACCGTTGAAGAAGAAATACCGGAAACCGAGGAGAAAACGAAGAAGGACGGCGTCTTCATGCGCTTCCTCAACGCCATCCTGGATGGAGGCAAGAACGGTGTGGAACTGGGTCTGCAGATCATTCCCGGCGTGCTCATCATCACCACGGCCGTGATTATGGTTACCTTCGGCCCGGGAGAAGGGGGCGTGTATGACGGCTCTTCCTCACAGGGCGTTCCCATCCTTCCCTGGCTGGCCGAGAAGATCCACTGGGTCTTTGAATGGCTCTTTGGCTTCAAGGATATGGAACTGATTGCCTTCCCCATGACGGCCCTGGGTGCCGTGGGCGCTGCCCTGGGCCTGCTTCCCACCTTCAACGCCGCCGGTATCCTGGACGGAAACGCCGTTGCCGTATTCACCGCCATCGGTATGTGCTGGAGCGGTTACCTCTCCACCCACACCGCCATGATGGACTCCCTGGGCTACCGCAAGGTTATCTCCAAGGCCCTGGGCGCACACACCATCGCCGGTCTGTG
>CAMVJR010000092.1 GCA_947167855.1 uncultured Bacteroidales bacterium | reverse complement strand
GTCGTCTGTCATCTTGCCAAAAAATTCTTACGCGTACAAGACCTAAGGTCTTGCCCAAAGTTCAACTTACAAAAGTAGTGAGAAAATTTGGAAAATTGCCCTAATTGTAGCTTACTTTGCAGCATGAATATGAAAAATTTGGTGATTGTCGAGTCTCCTGGAAAGGTCAAGACCATCCAGCAGTATTTGGGAAAAGATTATTTGGTTAAGGCCTCCATCGGCCATATCCGGGACCTGGAAGAGCACAAGCTCAGCGTGGATGTTGAGAACGGTTTCCAGCCGGAATACGTGGTTCCTTCCAATAAGAAAAAGGTTGTATCCGAGCTGGGTAAGCTGGCATCCGAGGCCCAGACCGTGTGGCTGGCTTCCGATGAGGACCGCGAGGGAGAGGCCATCTCCTGGCACCTCCGCGAAACGCTCCAGCTGCCGGCCCAGAAGACCCGCCGCATCGTCTTCCACGAAATCACCAAGAACGCCATCCTGGAGGCCATCGAGAACCCCCGGGACATTGATATGAACCTGGTCAACGCCCAGCAGGCCCGCCGCGTGCTGGACCGTCTGGTGGGTTTTGAACTCTCCCCCATCCTCTGGCGCAAGATCCAGCCCAAGCTCAGCGCCGGCCGCGTGCAGAGCGTGGCCCTGCGCCTGATCGTGGACCGCGAGAAGGAGATCATGGCCTTTGAGCCCACTCCCTACTACCGTGTAGAAGCCATCTTCCATCCGGAAGGCAGCAGCGCCAACGTGCGCGCCGCCCTGGACAGCCGCTTCGCTACCGAGGCGGAGGCCCGGAAGTTCCTGGAAGACAGTATCGGCGCCACCTACCGCGTAGCCTCCGTGGAAAAGAAGGAGGGCGTGCGGGTTCCTTCGGCCCCCTTCACCACCTCTACCCTGCAGCAGGAAGCGGCCCGGAAGCTCCACTTCCCCGTTTCCACCACCATGCGGGTAGCCCAGGCGCTCTACGAGCGCGGTCTCATCACCTACATGAGAACGGACTCCACCAACCTGTCGTCGCTGGCCCTGGCCACCGCCAAGAAACATATTCTGGAGAATTACGGCGAGGCGTATCTGCACACCCGCCAGTACCGGACCAAGTCCAAAGGTGCCCAGGAGGCCCACGAAGCCATCCGGCCCACCTATATAGAGAATACCGAGATTGAGGGAACGCCCCAGGAGAAGAAACTCTACGAGCTCATCTGGAAGCGCACCGTGGCCTCCCAGATGGCCGAAAGCCGCGTTCTCAACACCACCCTCAAGCTTTCCTCCGACAAGCGTCCCGAGCTCTACGGCACCCAGTCCGTGGAGATTCTCTTTGACGGCTTCATGAAAGTGTACCTGGAAGGCCGGGACGACGAAGACACCGCCGCCGACCAGGAGGTCATCCTCCCCGGCATCAAGCAGGGAGACCGCATGCTGGAAGACGGTGTGAGCGCCCTTTGCAAATTCACCACCCCGCCCGCCCGCTACTCGGAGGCCACGCTGGTGAAAAAGCTGGAAGAGCTGGGCATCGGCCGTCCTTCTACCTACGCCGCCACCGTGGACACCCTTACCCGGGGCCGCGGCTACGCCGTCAAGGGAGACAAGGAGGGCAAGAGCTACAAGGTGAACAACTTGACCCTCAAGGGAGGCGTCATCAAGGAAAGCCAGAAGACCGAGGTGGTAGGGGCCGAAAAGGGCAAACTCCTGCCCCAGGAGATTGGCCTGATTGTGACGGACTACCTGGTGCAGAACTTCTCCGACATCCTGGACTACGACTTCACCGCCAAGGTGGAAACCGACTTTGACAAGGTGGCCGAAGGCAAGAAGGCCTGGAACAAGACCATCGAAGAGTTCTACAAACCCTTCCACAAGAACGTGGACGGCGTGATGCAGGACCGCAACTACAGCAAGGTAACCCGCGAGATTGGCGTGGCCCCGGACGGAGACAAAGTGATAGCCGCCTTTGGCAAGTTTGGACCGTACGTGCAGAAGGGAGAGGGCGAACGCCGCCAGAGTGCCTCCCTGGCCAAGGGACAGCTCATTGAGACGCTTACCCTGGAAGAGGCCCTCAAACTGCTGGAACTGCCCCGCGTGGTGGGACAGGTGAACGGGGTGGATGTAGTGGCTACCCGCGGCCGCTTTGGCCCGTATCTGAAGTACGGAGATAAAAATGTGAAACTTCCGCGCGGAAAAGACCCGCTCAGAATCACCCTGGAAGAGTGCGAATCCCTCATACAGGAGGCTGTAGCCGAGAAACCGGCCGCTGCCTATCTGGCAGAATTTGGTGATATCAAGGTCATCAACGGCCGATATGGCCCCTACATCAAGCAGGGAACGTCCAACTACAAAATCCCCAAGGGAAAGGATGCCGCCCAGCTCACCGAAGCTGATTGTCAAGAGATTATAGCTCAGTCCGAGCCTACAAAAAAAACTTCCGGCAAGCGTAATAAATAAAAAATTTTTTTTACATTTGCACCTGGTTAGTTTTAAATTGTAAGCAAATGGCGAGTTATCACATCGATCAGATCGACCAAAAGATCCTCTCTTACCTTGTAAAGAATGCCCGCATGCCGTTCCTGGAAATTGCCCGCGAATGCGGCGTTTCCGGCGCAGCCATCCACCAGCGCTACAAGCGCCTGGAGTCCAACGGCGTCATCACCGGCTCCCGCCTGCAGGTGAAACCCCAGGCCCTGGGCCTCAACGTCTGCGCCTATGTGAGCATCTCCCTTTCCGAGTCCACCAAGTATCCCGAGGTCATCGCCAACCTCAAGAAGATTCCGGAAATTGTGGAGTGTCATTTTGTAACCGGCAAGTACGCCATCCTGGCCAAGCTCTACTGCCTGGACAACGACCACCTCATGGAGGTGCTTCTGAACACCATCCAGAAGATTCCCTACATCCAGAGCACGGACACCATGATCTCCCTCGATGAGCCCATCGAGCGTCAGGTTTGGGTAAAAGACTTTAAGAGCACTAGCTATTCCGGCAGAGACTGAAGAATCGCCTTTGCGAGGATCAGATCCTCCGGAGTTGTAATTTTGATGTTAAACCGCTCTCCTTCCGCGAAGGTGAGCGGTATTTGGTATCTCTCGGCCACGGAGGCGTCGTCCGTGAAGAGGGTGTCGAAGCCCTGGGTATAGGCTTTCTTGAGGCCTTCGCTATAGAAAATCTGGGGCGTCTGGGCGCCATAGATGCGGCTGCGGTCGATGGGTTCGCCGGTGGCGGCCAGGGTTCCATCGGCCTTCCTTTCCAGCACTTTGAGCGTGTCGGTGACGGGCATCACGGGGATGAGCGCCGGGACGGTCTGGGCCTGGGCAAAAAGCTCCCGGATCCTGGCAACGGAAAGCAGCGGACGCACGCCGTCGTGGATGGCCACCAGGGCGCCGTCGGGTACAAATTCCAGGGCGTTCTTGACGGAATGGAAGCGGGTGAAACCGCCTTTCACCAGGCGCTGCGGGCAGCGGAAATCGGCCTGCAGACAGTACTGCCGCCAGGTGGAAATATGGGTCTCCGGCAGCACGGTAATTACCTGTAAATCGGGCTCTGCTTCCAGGAAGCGTTCCAGGGTCAGACGCAGGATGGGTTTGCCCTCCAATTCCATAAACTGCTTGGGTACAGGACCTCCCATCCGGGTGCCCATTCCGCCGGCCGTAACTACCAGAAACTTTTTTCTTTCCATTGTGAAATACTTTATGCGAATATAAGAATTTTTTCGTAATTTTGACGACTAATTACTAGAAACGGAAAATTACAGATATGGGATTCCTAAACCAAGAATTGGCCATCGATCTGGGAACCGCTAACACCGTCATATTCCAGAACGACCAGATAGCCCTGGACGAGCCGTCCATCGTGGCCATCGACAACCAGACAGGGAAGTGCATCGCCCTGGGCCAGAAGGCCAAACTGATGCACGAAAAAACCAACCCCGGCATCAAGACCGTGCGTCCGCTGAGGGATGGTGTCATCGCAGACTTCAACGCGGCCGAGATGATGATCCGTGGCTTCATCAAGCAGGTGAACGCCCGTCATCGCAGCCTCTTCGCCCCCAACCTCAAGCTGGTGGTAGGTATTCCTTCCGGTTCCACGGAGGTGGAAATCCGTGCTGTGCGTGACTCCTCCGAGCACGCCGGCGGCCGCGACGTCTACCTCATCTACGAGCCCATGGCCGCCGCCCTGGGTATCGGCCTGGACGTGGAAGCCCCCAAGGGCAACATGGTGGTGGATATCGGAGGCGGTACCACCGAGATTGCCGTCATCTCCCTGGGCGGCATTGTACAGCAGGAATCCATCCGTGTGGCCGGTGACGTTTTCACGGCCGATATTCAGAACTACCTCCGTCAGCAGCACGTGATCAAGGTGGGTGAAACCACGGCCGAAAAGATCAAAATCGCCGTAGGCGCCGTGATCTCCCAGCTGGACGAAGAACCCGAACCTTTCCAGGTCCGCGGTCCCAACCTCATGACCGGACACCCGGTAGAGGCCCTCATCCCCTACCAGGAGATTGCCCACTGCCTGGACAAGTCCATCGCCCGTCTGGAAGCTTCTATCCAGCAGGTGCTGGAGCAGACGCCCCCGGAACTCTACTCCGACATTGTGGAAAACGGTATTTTCCTCAGCGGCGGCGGTTCCCTTCTCCGCGGTCTGGCCAAGCGCCTCTCCGAAAAAGTCAACATCCCGTTCTATGTGGCAGAGGACCCGCTTCGCGCTGTAGCCCGCGGTACCTGCATCGCCCTCAAGAACACCGACAACTACTCCTTCCTCATCCGCTAAGCCATGAGGGGGCGGGGTATCCTGTCAAGCATTGCGAACCTGGTGATCTTCATTCTTTTGGAGGTCGCCTGTTTGCATTTGGTAACCAACAATGCCGCTTTGCAGCGCACTTGGGTTGCCCGCGGGAGCCACGCCTTCATGGGAACGGTCTGGGGAGCCAGCGAGAGTGTCCGGCACTACTTCACCCTGTCGGCCGAAAACAAAAAGCTGGTGGAAGAGAACAACGAGCTCCAGCAGCAGCTGGCCAAGGCCCAGCACCGGCTGCGTCAGGCCCGTATAGACACCACCCAAACCGACACCCATCCCGGCTATACCCTCACCCCCGCAGAGGTGGTGAAGATCAGCCGTAACAAGCAACACAACTACCTGATTATCAACCGCGGTTTCGAGGACGGCATCCAGGAGAAATCCGGCATCGTGACCTCCAAGGGCGTCGTGGGCATCATTGACGCCGTGAGCGAGCACCACGCCTTTGCCCTTTCCCTCCAGAACCACGACATCTCCATCAGCGCCCGCATTGGCAACGAAGGCGGCAGCGGCATCCTGGTCTGGGACGGCATCCACTCCAATGTGGCCCTTCTCAAGGAAGTCCCCCTCCAGTACCACTACCAGCCCGGAGACACCGTGTTCACCAGCGGCCACTCCCTCCTGTTCCCCCCGGACATTCCGCTGGGCGTAGCCGGAGAGTCCCGCGTCATCAACGGCGCCACCAACGAGATTACGGTGACGCTCTTCCAGGATTTTGGATCGGTCCGCTACGTGACCGTAGTGCATAACGACTCGTTTGACGAGATAGAAGCCTTCTAGGAATGAAAAGAGGAGATTTTTGGATTGCGTACGTCCTGCTGCTCGTGGCCCAGTTGCTGCTGAGCAACTACTTCCACGTGACGCCGTACATCTTCCTCACCATCCTGCCGGTGATGGTGCTCTGCATTCCCATCCGCGTGGGAACCACGGGCGCCATGCTCATCGCTGCCCTCACCGGACTCACCGTAGACTATCTCTCGGAAGGCGTCCTGGGCCTCAACGCCCTGGCCCTCATTCCCGTGGCTTATTTCCGCAACGGCATCATCGGCCTGGTCTTTGGGCGGGAACTCTTTGCCCGCAAGGAAGACTTCTCCGTAGAGCGCTGCGGCTTTGGAAAAGTGGCCATGGCCCTCTTCCTCTCCACCCTCCTGTTCCTGGTTATCTACATCTGGGCCGATGGCGCCGGTACCCGTCCGCTGTGGTTCAACGGCCTCCGGCTGGCCGCCTCGCTGGGCGCCAGCTTTGTAGTATCCCTCCTCACCCTGGGTGTACTGGCCCCTGACCCCCGCAAGTAATGAAAGACAACGGGCGTCATATCCGCCTGCTCATAGGCCTGGGAGCCGCGTCGCTGCTGCTCCTGGGCAGGATTTTCTCCCTACAGATCGTAGACCACGGCTACAAGGAAGACGCAGACCGCAACGCCACCATCTACGAAACCATCTACCCCACCCGTGGCATCATCTACGACCGCAACGGAACCATCCTGGTGGGTAACAAAGTGGCTTACGACATTCTGGTGAACCCGCGGGAAGTCACGGAATTCGACACCCTGTCGCTGGCTACGGTATTGGGCGTGGAACCGGATTTCATCCGCTCCCGCATGGCCGAATACAACCGCCGGCGCCGCACCATCGGATTCCAGGCGGTCACCATGATCCGCAACCTTCCCGCCGAGACGTACATGCGTTTTGACGAGGTCAAATACAAGTTCCCCGGCTTCCGCGGCCAGGTACGCAGTATCCGCGACTACCCCGTGAACGCCGGCGGTAATCTCCTGGGCTACGTCTCCGAGGTCAACCAGGCCTACCTGGACAGCCATCCCGGAGAATACCGCAGCGGAGACTATGCCGGCATGACCGGCATCGAAGCCGCCCGCGAGAAAGAGCTCCGCGGAGAGAAGGGCTACCACATCTACCTCCGCAACGCCCGCAACCAGATTGAGCAGTCGTATAAAGACGGGGCCGAAGACAAGGAAGCCGTCCCGGGACACGACATTGTCACCACCATCGACGCCGCCCTCCAGCAGTACGGGCAGGAGCTGATGCAGAACAAGGTGGGATCCATCGTGGCCATCGAACCCTCCACCGGAGAGATCCTGGCGCTCATTTCCTCGCCGGGTATTGACGTGTCCATGCTGGCCGATATCGGAAAGCACTGGAACGAGATTTCCTCCGACCCTTACAAGCCCATGTACAACCGGGCCGTGCAGGCTTCGTACCCTCCTGGCTCCGTGTTCAAGCTGGTGAACGGACTCATCGGCCTGCAGGAAGGCGTCCTTCGGCCGGAAATGATGTACTCCTGCAGCCATGGCTATACCTATGCCGCCGGCCACAAGCTGGGCTGCCACGGCCACAAGAGCCCGCTCAACATGGAAGAGAGCATCATGATGAGCTGCAACGCCTACTACTGCTACGTGCTCAAGAACATCCTGGACAACCGCAAGTATGATAACGTAGCGGAAGGCCTGGACCACTGGCACGAGATGGTGGAAAGCTTTGGCTTTGGCCGAAAACTGGGCAGTGACTTCCCCGCCGAGCTCTCCGGCAGCATCCCCACCTCCAAGACTTACAACCGCGCCTACGGCAAGGGAAGCTGGAACTCCACCACGGTGATCTCGCTGGCCATCGGCCAGGGTGAAATCCTGGCTACGCCCATGCATCTGGCCAACCTCTGCGCCACCATTGCCAACCGCGGCCACTACTATATTCCGCACA
>CAMVJR010000091.1 GCA_947167855.1 uncultured Bacteroidales bacterium | reverse complement strand
GTAGTCGGCGGGGTCCCGCCAGTAGGAGGCGGGGAGGGTGACGGGCACGGCGGCGTAGGAGTCTTCAATCATCCCGGGTTTGGTGCACCAGAGGTATTTGAAACGGGTTTCGGCCAGGTGCGGACGCTCTCCCAGGCGGGTGAAGAAACTGAGGGTTACGACGCCTTCCAGGCGGGCTGGGAGGTCGTTTTGGTTGGAGAGGGCGTTGCCCAGGGAGTAGTAGACGGGCACGCCGTTGATATACTCCATATCCTGCACCACGTGGGGGTGGGAACCCACGATCACGTGCGCGCCCTGCTGCACCAGCCACCGGGCCATGTCTTCCTGCTCGGCGTTATGGTTCAGGGCATATTCTACACCCCAGTGGGGGCAAACCAGAACGATATCGGCCTGTTCCCGGGCGCGGGCCATGATGGGCGCCAGGGTGGCCTTGTTCATCCGCTGCACCTTGGGCCAGCGGGCCGAGGCTCCCTGGTTGGTGCCATAGGTGAAATTCACAATGGCCAGTCTGAGGCCTTTCACGTTTACAAAGAGGGGGTTGAGGAGGGTGTCTGCGGCTTCGTTGGCGGCCACGCCGGTGTACCGGAGCCCCCGGAGTTCCATTTGCTCGATGGTGCGGCTGAGGCCTGCGGAGCCCTTGTCCAGAACGTGGTTGTTGCCCAGGAGGAATACGCCGAATCCTACCTCGGCAAGATATTCGGGAAACGATTCCGGACCGGAGAAGACCGGATAACCGGAGTAAGGCTTGCCGGCCAGGGGAAACTCCATGTTGCAGATGGACAGATCGGCCCCTTGGATGTCCTCTTCTACGTATTTGAAGAAGCTGCTGTAGCCATATTGGGCCGAGCTTTCCATAACCCGGCCGTGGCAGAGGACGTCTCCCACCAGGAAAATGCGGACGGTATCCGACTGCGGGGCCGGAGCCTTCCAGAATTCCATGGGGAAGCGGATTCCCTGGGCCGCCCCCGCCAGCGGGAGCGCGAGCCACAGCAGAAGCGTCAGGATATGCCTTGCAAAGTGTTTCACAGGTTCACAAAGATAAGCATCTTAGGAGTTTAATTCAAAAAAAAGTGTACCTTTGTTTTTATGCGAAAAATCTTCTGCTCCCTTTGTACGCTGGTGCTCTCTGTAAGTACCGTCCTGGCGCAGGGCTCCATCCAGCAACTCGTAGACCTCCAGGCTAATCAGGAACCGCTGAAGGGTTCGGCCTGGGGTTTTTACGCCGTCGATGCCGCCGGCAATGTGCTGGCCAGCCACAATGCCGGGATGCGCCTGCTGCCGGCTTCCAACCGCAAGCTGGTGACCACCGGCGTGGCCTTGCATGCCTTCGGCCCGGATTATCGTTTCCGCACCTCCCTGGGCTATACCGGCACCATCGAACCCGACGGCACCCTCAATGGAGACCTGTACATCATTGGCGGAGGAGACCCTACCCTGGGAGCCGCCGATACGGCTTATGTCCTCAAGGCCGATGCCCTCTTCTGGAAATGGAAGACCCTCCTGCGGGAAAAGGGTATCCAGCGAATCCACGGCCGCATCATAGGAGACGGCAGCGCCTATGAAGGAGATTTGGAGCACGCTTCCTGGGACTATAACGACTCGGGCACGTACTACGGTACCGGCGGCAACGCCCTCAGTTTTTACGAGAATGCCATTGACATGCAGGTGAGCGCCACCCGCGAGGGAGAGCCCATCAACCTCACCCGCGTTTACCCGGAAACGCCCTGGCTGCAGCTCACCAATTACGGCGTCACCGGCCCGGCCGGCAGCGGCAACAGCCTCTTCCTGTTTACCACCGACGTATCCGGCAAGGCCGAGATGCGCGGCGTGTTTGGGGTGGACCGCCGTCCCAAGATTGAAAGTACGTCCAACAAATACGGAGACCTCACCTGTGCCTACTACTTCTGGAAAAACCTCCGGGATACCGGCTGGGAAGTAACCGGCGGCTACGCCCGCGTCAACCGCGGCGGCCACATTCAGGGATCCGACTTTGTAGAGATGGAAAAGGCCGGCAAACCCGTTGTGCTGGGTTATACGGAGGGCCCCCGTCTGGCCGATATCGCCCGCCTGACCAATGTCAGAAGCGATAATTTCTACGCCGAGGCCATGCTCCGCGCCATGGGCGAAACCGCCACCGGCATAGCCGAGTACGACAGCTGCCTGGTGGCCGAGAGCGTGGTGCTCAGGGACCTGGGCCTCAAAATGGACCAGATCAGTTTTGCCGACGGCAGCGGCCTCTCTTCCATGAATTTTGTCACAGCGGAGTGGCTGGTGAGCTACCTGCAGGCCATCCAGAAGAGCCCGTCCTTCCCGGCTTTCCTGGCTTCCATCCCGCAGCCCGGAGAGGGGACTCTGAGCATGATCCGTTTCCCCGGCAGCGACCGCGTGCGAATGAAGAGCGGCTCCATCACCGGTGCCCTCTGCTATTCGGGTTATATCCTGGATGCCAACGGCAAACCCGCCGTTACTTTCTCTATCCTTACCAACAACTCGTTGGCCGGCTCGTCTGAAGTGCGCCGGGCGCTGGTTCAGCTGATCCGGAAACTCGCCGAATAGAGAAAATTTTGTATCTTTGTAAGATGATTAAAACCAAGCTTCATATCTGGCTGCTGGTCCTTCTGGCTGCCGTTTCCTGTAAAACGGTAACCCACCTGCAGGAGACGGCCACCGAGCTTTTCAGAGGCGAGGTGGTGGCCAAGGTGGGAGACCACCGGCTCCATCGCGCAGAGCTGGAAAGCTACATCCCCGCCGGCGTATCGGCAGAGGACAGCGCCTCCCTGGCCCGCCAGTACATCCAGAGCTGGGCAGAGGATCTCCTGCTCATGGATATGGCAGAGTCCCAGCTGTCGGCCCAGGAGAAAGACGTAACGGCCGAACTCGAAGAATACCGGAAAAGCCTCATCAAATACCGCTACGAGCAGCTTTATATCCAGCAGCGCCTGGACACCCTGGTCACAGAGGACGAGGTAGCCATTTATTACCGGGACAACCAGGACCGCTTCCGCCTGGAGCGCCCCATCCTTAAGTCCCGCTATATGGTGATCCCGGCCGATGCCCGCAGCCTCAAGCTCATCAAGGCCAAAATGTCGGCCGATGACGAGATAGAGGTAGTGGAGGCCGACAGTCTGGCCGCCTCCGTAGCGCTCAAGTACGCAGACGTGTCCGATACCTGGATGGACGCCCTGGTACTGGCCCGCGAGGCCGTGATAGACTACCGTACGCTGGTAGGAGGCCTCAAGAACCCCTTTGTAGAAGTGACGGACGACGCCGGCAACCTCCACGTGGTCTATGTGGTGGATATGGTTCCGGAAGGCAAGACCGCTCCGCTGGAATATTGTGAAGAAAGAATCCGTGACCTGATCCTGAGTTCCAGAAAACATGCGCTGGAAGAGGGTCTGGCCCAAGACTTGCTGGAGAACGCCCGCAAGAATAACAAGTTTGTAATCTATGATTATGAAAAATAGAATCGTCATTGTGGCAGGACTCCTTCTGGCCTGCCTTCCCCTGGGAGCCCAGAAATACAAGGGCGTTGTGGATAAAACCGTGGCTGTGGTAGGTGGAGAGACCATTCTCCTGTCGGATGTGGAGTCCGAGGTGCAGCAGCAGCGCGCCGCCGGCAGCTCCAGCGACCGCGACCTCCGCTGCGAGGTGCTGGAAGCCATGATGGAGAGCAAGATCTTCCTGATGCAGGCCCGCATCGACTCCCTCACCGTGGGAATGGATATGGTAGAGAACAACCTGAGCCAGCGTATCGACTGGTTCCGTACCCAGCTGGGCGGTGACGAAGAAATGGAAAAATACTTTGGCAAGCCCCTGTACAAACTGCGTCAGGAGTGGACCAAGGCCCTGGAAGAGCAGAGCC
This sequence comes from uncultured Bacteroidales bacterium, assembly GCA_947167855.1. Classification (GTDB taxonomy): domain Bacteria; phylum Bacteroidota; class Bacteroidia; order Bacteroidales; family UBA932; genus Cryptobacteroides. Next base: position 3,708 of record CAMVJR010000091.1, on the reverse strand, counting down.
TCACGGAGCAGGCCCGCTACAGCGTAGCCAGCAAGATTTCCGAGGTAACCCCTTACGATGTGCAGCAGTATCTCAAGGCCACCGACCCGGAGGACCTTCCGGTGGTTCCCGTGAAGTACCAGCTTAGCCAGATCTGCCTCTATCCGGACCGTGTGGCCGCCGCTACCGCCGTCCGCGAAAAACTCCTGAGCCTGCGCGAGCGTATCATGAACGGTGAAAAGTTTGCCACGCTGGCCCGCATCTATTCCGAAGACCCGGGCAGCGCCCGCCGCGGAGGAGAACTGGGCATGGCCTCCAAGTCCATCTTCTGGCCCGCTTTCTCCGATGCCGCCATGGCCCTGAGGCCCGGTACGATTTCCCAGATTGTGGAAACCCCGGACGGCTTCCATATCATCGAGGTCATTGAGAAGAAGGGAGACATGTTCAACGCCCGTCACATCCTGCTCAAGCCCCAGTACACGGTAGAAGACCGCGAGAAGGCCTTCGCCCGCCTGGACAGCCTCAAGAACGCCATCGAGCAGGAAGAGATTCCCTTTGAACTGGCCGCCCGCTTCTACTCCGAAGACCTTCCCACCCGCACCAACGGTGGCCAGATGGCAGACCCTTCCACCGGCTCTTCCTATTTCGAGATTGACCAGCTCAAACCGGCCGACTACGCCGCCATCAAGAACCTGGAGCCCGGTCAGATTTCCGAACCCGTGGAATCCCAGGACAACGAGGGCTACCTCCAGGGCCGCCAGGGCAACCTGATGTACAAGATCATCCGCGTGGACAAGATTCTTCCGGCCCACACCGCCACCTTCGAGAACGACTACAACCAGATCCTGGAAACCGTTCAGCAGAAGAAACAGATGGAGGCCGTTGACGCCTTCCTGGACAAAAAGATCAAGGACACCTACATTGTCATTGACCCCTTGTTCGCAGAGTGCGACTTCTCCCGCGAAGCTTGGAACGCCCGTAAATAGTGCGCCTTTTCCGGACTCATAAATGGCTGATGCCCGTGCTGCTACTGCTTTTTGCAGTGGCGGCTTTGGCTTATGAGCCCCCGCAGGAGCCGGTCCAGGATAAGGAGAAGGTTCACCTGATCAGCGCCCAGAGCGCCCAACTCATCGACAAAGATGGCGAGAACTACCGCAAAGTGGTGGGTCCCGCCAAATTCTTGCATAACGACACCTATCTCCTCTGCGATACGGCCCTGTGGAACGTGACCACCAACATCATCGACGCCGTGGGCCACGTGCAGATTATCCAGGACCGTACCAAGCTGACCAGCTCTACCCTCCAGTACGTGGTGGACGACAATATGGCCAAGTTCCGCGGAGACCTGGTGCAGCTGGAAGACAGTGACCACAACATCCTCCGCACCCGCTACCTGGACTACAACACCAAAGACTCGGTGGCCGTTTTCCAGAACGGTGCGGCCATGCGGGACAAGGACGGACAGGTGATTGAGAGCCTGTACGGCACGTACGATGCCAAGGCCCACCTGTTTGTCTTCAACGACAAGGTGAACATGTACATGGACACCACCTTTGTCAAGACCTCCCGCCTGGAATACAGAAGCGACCTCTCCACCGCCTATTTCGGTTATGGAACCGACATGTGGCAGGACGACCAGATGCTCAGTGCCAACGACGGCTGGTACGACCGCAACCAGGAACTGTATTTCTTCCGCCGCCAGGTCCACCTGCTCACCAAAGACCAGGAAATCTGGAGCGATTCCCTCTTCTATCACCGCCTGGTGGGAGACGTGGAGATGCTGGGCAACGTGGAGATCATGGATACCACCCGCAATGTCTTCGGCCTGGCCGGACGCCTGGAATTCTCGGATTCCCTGTCCCAGATCCGGATGACGCGGGACCCCGCCATCATGTCCATCTCGGACGAGAATGAGCGCCGGGACACCGTGTATGTGGGGGCCGATATCCTCTTCTCGCGCGCCTACAAGCGCTGCGACATCCCCGAGCAGTGGGTGAAGGATGCGGAAAAACGCCTGAAGGACATCTCCGGAGACCCGGTGATGGAATACCGCAAGAAAGCGGCAGAGGAAGCGGCCCGCAAAGCGGCCGAAGCCCTCAAGAACGACCCTGCCAAGCAGGCCGAAGAAGCCGCCCGCAAGCTCCGGGAGCAGAACCAGAAGGGAAAGGAGGAACCCGCCCAGCAGAAGCAGCAGGAGGATACCATAGCCGTGAACAAGCCGGAAGCTCCGGTTGTGAAAGATCCGGCCGACACCCTTCCTCCGCCGCCGGATACGTCCAAAGTGAACATTATCTGGGGTTCCAAGAACGTGCGTCTGTTCCGCCGCGACATGCAGATGGCGGGAGACTCGCTCTATTACACGGACCTGGATTCCCTGGTGCGCCTGTACCAGGATCCCATTTTCTATAATTCCGGCAACCGGCAGTACACGGCCGACAGCATCTTCATGGTCATCAAGGACCGCCGGATGCAGCGGGCCCACCTGCTGTCCAACGCCTTCATCACCATCGAGGAGGCTCCGCACGCCTACGACCAGATCCGGGGAACCGAGATGGTGGCCTACTTTGACTCCACCAACACCCTTACGCGTTTTGACGCCCTGGGCGGCGCCGCTTCCCTGTTCTATCTGGAAGAGAACGGAGCCCTGGCCACGGTGAACAAGGTGGAGGCCAAGATGATTTACGCCACCTTCCGGAACGACACCCTCTCCCGGATGTACTACTACGACAATCCCAAGAACGACGGTTACCCCTCCGTGCAGCTGCCGGAAGAGGACAAGACCCTCAAGGGATTCCGTTGGGAGCCGGAGAGGAAGCCCCAGTCTCCCCTGGACGTGACCGCCCTGGAGCCCCGCCCCAGCGAGCGCCTCTCGTACCTGGCCCGTCCGCACGCGGACTTCCTGCAAACGGAGGAGTACTTCCCCGGCTACATCAACAAGTTGTACCGTGACATTGCCATCCGGGACTCCCTGACCGTGGTACGGCAGAGAGAAAAGGAAGAGGCCCCCGTGGACACCCTCACTGCACCGGCCGATTCCCTCCTGAAAGCGCCGGCCGATACGCTGATGAAAGCCCCGGCTGATACCCTGAAGGCCCCGGCCGATACGCTGGGCGCGCCTCTGGACAGCATCAGCACCGCTCCGCCGGTGAAGAAAGAACCCACCCCGCAGGAACTCCGCAAAGCAGAGAAAGCCCGCAAGGAGGCCGAAAAAGCCAGAATAAGGCAGCAGAAGAAGGAGGAAAGGAAGGCCCGCTGGGCCGAGCTGGACCGCCGCGACGCAGAGAAGAAAGCCGCCAAGGAGCAGAAGAAGCTGGAGAAGGAGCGGGCCCGCAAGCTGAAAGCCCTCCAGAAACTGGAGAAGAAGGCCCAGAAGGAGAGGAAACGCTTTGAGAAATACCTCCGGAAGGAGCAGGAGCGGGAACAAAGAAGACAAAACAAACGCAAAAACTGATATGAAAAAGACTGTACTAGTATCCGGTGGTGCCGGTTTCATTGGCAGCCACGTAACCGTAGAACTCATTAACGCCGGCTACGACGTAGTTGTGGCCGATAACTTCTCCAACTGCGACCGCACCTGCTATGAAGGCGTGAAGAAGATCACCGGCCGCGAGGACCTTCCGCTGGAAGTGGTGGATTTCTGCGACATGGCCGCCACCAACGCCCTCTTTGCCAAGTATCCCATTGACGCCGTCATCCACTTTGCCGCCTTCAAGGCCGTGGGTGAGTCGG
>CAMVJR010000090.1 GCA_947167855.1 uncultured Bacteroidales bacterium | reverse complement strand
GCCACTTCAGCGGTGGTGAGACCGGACACGCCTTCCGTCATCTGCCGTCCTTCGCAGACAAACAGGAACAGGCGGGAAGCGCTGCTGCCGATGGCGGTTCTGGGATGACGGGCTTTGGGCATCTTGTCATCGGATCCGTCTCCGTAAAAGAGTTCGGCTTCCCAGCTGTCCGTCACTTCTGCGTTGTGCAGCAGGACGGGACCCGCTCCGATGGCGGTAGTGGGACTGAAGGTGGTTGCCTTCTCCGGATAATTGGCGTCAGGAGCCTGCAGCGGAGCCTTTTCCCAACTGTTCGGGGCGGGGTTTCCGTAAAGGTAGTGCTGTCCCGAGGGGGTATAATAAGTCCAGCCACAGAGGGTTTTCCCATCGGCCTGGTAGAATACTCCACGCGTAGGATAGTAGTAGGTTACCCAGTCCTGGGAGGCGTAGTTAAGGTTCACGCCATAGCGCTTTCCGCCGCTGTAGGCTACAGAAGCGTTATACCGCTTGCCCCCTTCTGCAAAGAAGTACCCTCCGTTCACAATGAGCGGGGCCGATGTGGCCGTATACACCTCAGAAGGCGTTTTGAGGGCATCAGTGGTGCCCTTTGTCTCCGGGTCGTTAATGCTCCAGACATCCCAGGCAATCTTGGAGGGATCGGCTACAGCCAGATAAGCAACGGCTTTTACGCCCTGCAGGGAGGAAGGGCTTTTGTAGACCTGCAGTCCTTCCGGCAGGGTGTAGGAGGCCGATACGTTGGTCCACCCCTTTTCCACGACGGCAGGATTGGGTTCTGCCGCCGCGGGAGGAGTGTCCGGTTCTGTCCAGGGCCACTCTGGTGTCCCGCCTGCACTGTCAGGAGTGCAGGACAGGACCAGCAGGGTGGACACCAGGAAGTGGAAGAAGTTTTTCATCGTTTAATACAATCTGCGCTATAGCCACCGATAACCTGGGAGTTATGGTCGTAATAGTAGATGTACAGCATAAAGCCGTCGGCCGAAGGGGCGATGAGCACGTCACCGGCCGCTACGGAGTAGTCTCCCGTCTGGTACCAGGCAATTTTGGTATTGGACATGACCAGGGCTCCGGTAGACTCGAAGTCTCCGCTCACGGCAGCCGGGTTGGTGATGTCGTACACATACAGGCGCGGGCCGATGCCCCAAGCCGGGAAGTGGCTCACGATGAAGCCGGAAAGGTAAGTGGCATTGTTGAACTGCTTGGAATCGAAGCAGTTGTAGTTCCAGCCCCAACTGTTGCCGTCACCGGTAGAGGCGGTGGAACCGGCGGATCCGTCGGCCTTCACCCAGGTGAGGACGTTGGGATCGTAGCAGGCACCGAACCAGCCGTCGGCCGGATTCACGGAAGCGGCGCACATACTGGTCACGTTCACCGGAGCGCTGCCCCAGACCAGGCCGGAGGCGCTGGCGTCAATCAGCTCGGCCGATACCACGTTGCCCTCTTCTACCTTGATGGACCAGAACTTGCTGGAGGAGGTAATACCGTCAATGCCTTCCAGGGTGGCGATGATCTGGGCATTCCCGGTGATGTCGCCTATCACTTTCACCTTGTAACCCATAGGAAGGTCGGAGGTGTTGGTAAAGGAATAGAATTCCACAGGAGGCTCGTTTACGTAGGCTGTGGTCCAGATGGTGAAGGTCTCGCCACCCTCGGCGTGATTGCACAGCAGGAGGTTGCCGGCCTCGTCAGAGGTGATGCCGGCCACAGTGGCGGCTCCGGTATTGAGGTTGCCGGCCTTCACACCGGTGAGCTTGTTCAGATAGATGGGCGCTCCGTCTCCGGTGGAAACCACCAGGAAGTTGCCGGTAACGGCCATGGAGATGTAGGCGACGCTGTTGTAAGGCGGCAGTCCAAGGTTGGAAACCGGATCAAAGTTGAACAGCTGCTTCACGCTGGAACCGTTGAAGCCGTAATCGATCTTCTCGGGCACTTCCTTCACCACGGTGTATTCCGTCTTGTCCACGCCGTTGGCGGCCGTCACCGTGAAGGTGATGCCGTTGTTGTAGTCGTGGGGCTCGGAAGGATCCGGGGAAATGGAGGCGTGGGCAGAGATGGAGACCTTGGCCACGGCGGCCGACAGATCATCGGCGCTCACGAGGGAGACCTTATGCTGCGCCTCGTCCACGATTCCGCTGATGGCGGGTTCCACGAGGTCGAAGGTGAGGAGCTGGGCCTTGGCGGAGTGCACCCGGGTACCGGTGATGACAATCTTGCGGCTGTTTCCGGAGGCGTCCGTGTAGGTGAACTCGTTCTCTTCCGTCAGGTCCAGGACATTCAGACCGGGTTCGATCTTGCAGTTGGGCTGCAGCTCGGCCGTGATGCGGGCCTTGATCATGTAGATTTCCGTCTCGTCGAAGGAGCTTTCGGGATAGTAATAGGGAACCGGAATCACAAAGCGGGTCTGTTCCGGGTCGCTGATGGACAGCTTGGCCATCTCCTGGTCCACGAAGGGACCAAAGGTGAAATAGGCCGTCAGGGATGTGATGCCCTGCCTCTCGGCAGTGGGCTTCACGTATTCGGGCTGATGGCAGGCAGCTGCCACCAGGGCCAGAGACAATATGATAAGAAGTCTTTTCATAGGGCTATTTCCATTCGGCATATTGTTCTACAAGGGCGTTACTGTTGAGTTCATCTGCCGGCATGGGGAAACGGTACATCTTCTCGGGGAAGTTGCGGTCCTTGTCGTCCACCGACACATAGGTATATTCGAACTGTCCGCTTACGGCAGCGGGGGCAATCTTGAGACCGTGCACCTGGTAGCCGTTCAGGCCCACAGGATAGGGCTTGGCGGCATCCTGCCAGCGCAGCAGATCCCAGAACCACAGGCCTTCGTAGGCCAGTTCCACGCGGCGCTCCTGGCGGATGGCGGCCCACAGCTCGTCACCGGCGAGGTCTGTGTAGGGCAGGCCCACGCGGGCGCGGATGGCGCGGACGGCTTCGTTGGCACCGGTGGGGTCGTTGTTGCGGAAGCAGGCTTCGGCCTTGTTCAGGAGCACCTCTCCGTAGCGGAGGACGATGGCGGGCTGAAGGCCGTGGGAAGCGTCACGCTCGGCAAAGGAGTGCTTCTGGTCCACACCCTTTTTCAGGTAGTAACCGGTGGTGGTACGGCCCTGGGGCTGGGATTCTTTTCTCCACTCGGCCCAGCCGTCCTCACCGCCCACGTAGGGCTCGATGGTGCGGCCCTTCCAGGAGGCACCGTTGTAGAGGATGGTGGCCTGGAAACGGGGTTCCAGCAGCTCGTACGGAGGATTTTCCGTGGTGGTGCCGTGCCAGGGGCTCCAGTCCGGGAAGCCGCCGGTAGCCAGTTCGTAGCTCTCTACCATCTCCTGGGTGGGCGTTCCGTAAGCACCGCCCTGCAGGCCCACCTGGACGAAGTCTCCGCCCGGGCTGTAGTAGAAGTCGAAGGAGTGCATCACGTTGTCGGCATAGGAGAAGTTGTACTGGAGGATGCTTTCCTTTCCGCCGCCGTTGAAAATACCGGCGTAGTCGTCTTCCAGTCCGTAGCCCAGTTCTTTCACCTTATTGGCGGCAGCAATGACGCCTTCGTAGTCCTTGGCATACAGCAGGGCACGGGAGGCCAGGGCGTAGGCGGCCCCTTTGTCCAGGCGGCCGCGGGCTTCGGCCTTCTCGGGAAGGTTCTGCTGGGCGAAGGCGAGGTCTTCCTTGATCATCTTCCAGCCGTCGGCCTCGGAAGAGAGGGCCTTGTCCTTGGTGATGGCGGTGAGGTCTTCGTCGTAGATGATCACTTCCTTGTAGCGCTTGACCAGCTCAAAGTACAGCCAGCCGCGCATCAGGCGAAGTTCGCCCTCCAGGCGGGCCTTGTCGGCATCGGGGAGCTCTCCTCCCAGGGTGTGGAGGTTGTAGATGGCTTCGTTGGTGCGGCGGATGTTGCCGTACAGGCTGCCCCAGACGCCCAGGTACACGTCCACATAGTTGGCTGTGAGCGTGGATCCGCCATAGGCGATTTCGCTGGGAATGAAGCACATGCTGTTATAGAGGGTGGAACCGTATTTCATCTGGTCCGTGAGGGATTCCGTCATTCCCGCCCAGCAGGGGTAGCTGGCGTAGATGTCGTACACATAGGAGTAGATGGAATTGACGGCATATTCGGCCGATTTGACATCGGCCCACATCACCTTGTCAGAGATGCTGTCCCTGGGGGTGAGGTCCAAAAGCTTGTTGCAGGCGGTAGCAGAAAGCATCGCGACTGCAGAGGCAAGAATCAAAATCTTTTTCATGATGCTGTCTGTTTAGAAGGTTAAGGTAATGCCGCCCATCAGGTTGCGCTGCTGCGGGTAGTAGCCGTTGTTCACACCGGGGGATTCCGGGTCTACGCCCTTCGGCAGGCCGGAGAGGGTGAACAGGTTGTTGCCTTCCACGAAAAGACGCAGTCCCTCTACGCCGAAGCGGCGGGTGAAGGTCTTGGGAAGGGTATAACCCAGCTGAGCGGTCTTCAGACGGATGTATTTACCGTCTCTCCACCAGAAGCTGGAAGCCAGGCCGTTGTCTCCGCCGTGGCCGGTGGTGGCCAGGGTGAGGCGGGGCCATTCGCCGCTGGGATTATCCAGGCTGTAGGCTCCTTCCACCAGGAAGAGAGGGGAGTTACTGCCCTCCTTGAAGGTCTGGGTCCAGATGGTGTTGTCATCGTAACCGTTGTAGTAGGTGCCGGTCATGGATACCTGGAACAGGGCGCCGCCGGTGAACTGGAGGTTCATGTCGAAGCCGTTCCAGCCGGCGTTGAAGTTGAGGCCGAAGGTGAGCTCCGGACGGTTGCTCTTGCCGAAGATACCGCGGTCGTCCCAGTCAATCTTGCCGTCACCGTTGAGGTCGGTGTACTTGATGTCACCCACGTTCGGACGGGTGCCGTACCAGGCGCTGTTGTCAATCTCTTCCTCGGAGCGGTACAGGCCTTCGGCCAGCCAGCCCCAGTGGGCACCGTAGGTGGTGCCGGTGCGCTTCTGCCACTCCGGCACGTTGGGCTGGTCCTGATACACCAGCCAGCGGGTCTTGGAGTAGGTGAGGGTGGCGCCCACTTCGTAGAAGAAAGGCTTGCCGCCCAGGTCGAAGCGGTTCTTGTGGGTGAGGAGGATATCGATACCCTTGGAGTCGATGGCGTTCTTGTTGATATAGGTGGGATAGTAGCCGCCCATGGAGGAAGGCTTGCCACCGCTGTTGCCGGTAAGGATGTCGTAGGTGTAGTTGTAGAAGACGTCGATTTCACCTCCCAGCAGGCCTCCCCACAGGGAGAAGTCCGTACCGATGTTGTAAGACAGGGTCTTTTCCCAGGTGAGATCACGGTTGGGGATGCCGTAGGTATAATAGGAAGGAGTGGCACCACCGGAGTAGACCACCTTTTCGCCCTCGGCATACTGGCTCAGGAACATGAAGGCGCTCACATTGTCACTTCCCAGCAGACCCACGCTGGCGCGCAGTTTCAAGTCGTCCAGGATGGTGGAGCCCTTCAGGAAGTCTTCCTGGGAGAGTCTCCAGCCCAGGGAGGCCGAAGGGAAGAATCCCCAGCGGGTCTTGGTCATTCCGGCGAACTTGTAGGAGCCGTCCACGCGGCCGGTGAATTCGGCCAGGTACTTCTCGTCATAGTTGTAGCGGATACGGCCCACATAACCGGCGCTGCGGGAAGCGTTGCTGGATCCCAGCACCGGGCTGGCGGTGGGAGTACCGTTGTTCAGCTCCGGCAGGAGGGCGAACGGCAGGTTCTTCACGTAGGCGCTCAGGTTGTTGGTCTTGTAGTCCCGGAGCTCGGTGAGCACCAGGGCTTCCACGCCGTGTTTCCCGAAGGTGTTTGCGTAGGAGAGGCTTACCTGGCCGGTGAGAGACTCGGAGTACCAGGATCCTTCACCCAGTTTGATGCCGTCGGATGCGCCGTTCACATCCACCAGCGGGCCCACCCAGTTCCAAGAACCGTCGGCAGCGCGGGAGGCGGCCATCACGTAGTAGGGGGTATCCAGGTTCTTGTTGTAAGAGTTGGAATTGTCATAGGCGCCGCTTACCTTCAGCTGCAGGCCCTTCACCCAGGGAATGTCCCAGGCGAGGGAGGCGTTGGCCGATGCGCTGAGGCTCTTGGTGGTCTTGTTGCCAGACTCGTAGAGGGCGGCCAGAGGGCTGTAGGGATAGCCCTGGTTGTTGGCATAGGCGCCGGTGTAGTAGTCTCCCACCTTCTCGGGAAGGAAAGGGAGCATGCCGATGGTCTGGCGGGCGATGGAGAAGTAGCCTACCTCGTAGGTGCCGCCATCAGAGCCGCCGGAAGCGAAGCGGGGCGTGTGACGGTTGCCCACCACGCCGCTGAGGCCGGCGGTGAAAGTGAGGTACTTGCCAATCTTGGACTCCACGTTGGCGCGGAGGTTGAAGCGGTTGTAGTTATACCCCTTGATATTACCGTTCTGGCCCAGGAAGCCTGCACCCACAAAGTAGCGGATCTTGTCGTTGCCGCCCTGCACGGTTACGTTGTGCTTCTGGGTGATACCGGTTCCGAAGACCTTCTTGATGTAGTCCACGTTGTCCCAGCCGTCATTGGGGTCGCCGTTGGTCATGGCGTTCACGTTCTCCTTGGAGAAGTAAGGAACGTATTCGCTGCGGTCGGAGATGACTCCGCTGGCCAGCTGGTCCATCATCTGTGCCATGTTGTAGTAGTAGGCAAACTGGGGACCGTTCATAAACTGGGGGAAGTTGGCGTTCATGGAAGCGCCCACAGAGCCGTTGTAGGTGATGTGGACGTCTCCCTTGTTGCCTTTCTTGGTGGTGATGATGATCACACCGCCGGCGGCCTTCAGGCCATAGACGGCGGCCGATGCACCATCCTTCAGCACAGACACGCTCTCGATGTCCGAAGGGTCTATGTCGTTGATGTTGTCCACCGGGAAACCGTCCACCACGTAGGATACGCCGTAGACGGAACCGCGGATTCGCAGCGAGGCCTGGTCCAGGCCCGGTTCGCCGGACTCCTGCACGGAGGAAATACCGGGAAGCTTACCTGCCAGCACCTGCGAAACGTTGGTGGAGGGGGATTTGAGAAGTTCGTCACCCTTGATGGCCGATACGGCCGCAGTGAGGGTTTCCTTCTTGGCTGTGCCATAACCTACCACCACGACATCTTCCAAATAGTAGGTGTCTTCCTGCATGGTAATGTTGACACGCGCTTCACCCTTGTAGGTTTGGGTGACAGTAGCCAGTCCCAGGGAGGAGAATTCCAGGACTGCGCCTTCCGGCACTTTCAGGGACCAGGAGCCGTCAGGGCCGGTCATAGTACCGGTCTGCGTTCCCTTCACCATCACGGTAACCCCGGCCAGGGGCTGCCCTTCAGGATCTGTTACCCTTCCCGTCGCCGTTTTCTGTGCTAGCGCCACACCCTGTGCCAGCAGAAGGGCGGCCAGGGATGTGACCATAAGACGGATAATGGTTTTCATAATGTATTTTGGGTTAGTGTTTATTGTTGTTTGTCTGCAATTTCCTGCAAGATGGTTCCAATCTGGTAAAGGCCTCTGGGCACGTGGAAGCAGCCCTTCCACTTGCCGCCCTTGAGCGGGAGAAGCACTTCTCCGCGGCGGTTCAGGTAGCC
>CAMVJR010000089.1 GCA_947167855.1 uncultured Bacteroidales bacterium | reverse complement strand
GCAGAGACCGGTGCCCCTTCGGCCGATATAGACCCCGAAAGCCCTGCCGCCATCTTCTTCACGGGCGGTACCACCGGCGCTCCCAAGGGGGCTGTCCTTAGCCACCGCGCCCTCATGCGGGGTAACTACAACGCCATCTTCAAGCCCGGTAAGGTCATTGGCCAGCACCGCTATCTGGCCTTGCTGCCCCTCAGCCACGTTTTCGGCCTCATTGCCGGCGTCATGGGCTGCTTCTACACCGGCAACCTTATCTTCACCTGCGAAGACATGAAGGCCGCCGTGGGCAAGCTTCCTGTGATTAAGCCCACCATCCTGGTGATTGTTCCCGGTATCTGCGACATCTTGGCCGGCTTGGTGAAGATGTACGGTCCCCAGTTCCTGGGCGGCCAGCTGCGCATGATCATTGCCGGCGCTGCCAATGTGCCGCCGCGCCTGGTGGACGTCTTCACCAAGCTGGGCGTAGAGTTCTGCTTCGGCTACGGCCTCACGGAAGGCGCCAACCTCACCAGCGCCAATGCCTATCCTACTACCAATCCCACTTCCATCGGCCGTATCTATCCCGGTCAGGAAGCCAAACTGGTGGACGGAGAACTGTGGATCAAGGGAGACAACATCTTCTCCGGTTATTATAAGGATCCTGAGCGCACGGCCGAAGCCCTCACCCCCGACGGCTGGTTGCGTACCGGAGACCTCTGCCGCTTTGATGAGAATGAATTCCTCTATATTACGGGCCGAATCAAGAACATCATCGTGCTGGCCAACGGCGAGAATGTGAGCCCCGAGGCCCTGGAAGAGCCGTTCTATGCCGATCCTTGTGTACGCGACGCCATGGTCAAGGAAGACGAGTTCAATGGCACCCAGGTAATCGCCGTGGAGATTCTCCCGCTGATGCCCGCCTTCGACGGCAAGCCCTGGGAAGAGGTGGAAGCTTACATGAACAAGCTGGTGGACAAGATCAACGCCACCCTGCCTTCTACCCATCAGATCCGTAAAGTGACGGTACGTACGGAAGACTTCAAGCGCACCGGCAGCATGAAAGTGTCCCGCGTATGATGACCAGGGAAGAAGTGTTTGAAGGCCTCAAGGAGGTCCTGTCCGTGATCCGTCCCAAGACGGACCTGTCCAAGGTGAACTACGATACTGAGCTCGTCCGCGAGCTCGGTATCGACTCCCTTTCCATGATGCTCCTGGCTCTGGCCTCCGAGGAGAAATTCCAAATGAAATTCCCCGAAGGAAAACCGCTGCCGGTAACCGTCGGGGAAGTGTGTGATACCATTATCAAGGAGAGGGGTTAAAGCTCCTCTACCTTGATTTCCTTTACATAACTGCGGCGGCGTTGATACGGCTGCGGGTTGTAGGGCTCAAAGAGCGTCTGCACCTTGTAGTTTTCTTCCAGCTGCGGGTTCATTAACATCCGCTTGATTCCCAGGCGGATGTAATTTTCATGCAGGTACTTGGTCATGAGGAGGGCAGCTCCCTTGGCCTGGTACTCCGGCAGCACGCCAATCAGAAGACCCTCGGTGATGTGGTTCTTCTTGGCATTGAGCCAGGGGAGGATGTGTATCCAGCCAAAGGGGAAGATGCGGCCCTTGGCCTTGCGCACGCCGACGCTGATGTGCGGGCAGGTGACGGTAAAGGCCACCAGCTCGTCTTTTTCGTTTACAACAAAGGCTACCAGGTCCTTATCCAGAACCGGGACGTATTGTCTTACATATCCGTCAATCTGCTTTTCCGAGAGCTTGGTGTACTCATAAAGGGGATCGAAGGCCGCGTTGAGCACATGGAACATCTCACGGCCGCGACGGGCCATCTGCTTAAGGGAACGGGCTTTATAGATATGCAGGCCGAAACGCTTTTCAATAATATCGGCATATTTGTACATGGGGGGGAGTTCCTCGTTGAAATTGAGGAAGCGCTGCGTCCAGTCCACATCTTTGGTAAAGCCGAGCCGCTCCAGGTATTCGGGATAATAGGGGTAGTTGTAAATGACGGTGAAAGGACTCTCTTTTTCGAAGCCGTCTACCAGCAGGCCCTCCCGGTCCATATCCGTAAAGCCCAGGGGGCCTTTGATCAGGTTGGCACCCCGTTTGGCACCCCAGACGATGACCGTGTCGATGAGGGTCTTGGCCACGTCGAAGTCCTCGATGAAGTCTATCCAGCCAAAGCGGACGGTGTTCTCACCGAACTTCTTGTTGGCCCGGTGGTTGATGATGGCAGCCACGCGGCCCACAATCTTCTTGCCCTGATAGGCCAGAAAGAGCTCTTTTTCACAGAATTCAAGGGACGGGTTTTCCGGTCCCAGGGAGTTGAATTCGTCGCTTTCGAAGGCAGGAACGTAATTCTCGCAGTCTTTGTAGAGGTCCAGGGGGAAGCGGATAAATGCTTTGAGCATTTTGCGGTCTTCCACCGTGCGAATAGTTATTTCAGGTTTCATTTTCACGTCTTTGTGACTGCAAAGATACTAAATTCTTGGCAATAAAAAAGGCCTCCCGGAGAACGGGAGGCCTCTGTTATGAGGAAAGGATTAGTCCAGGCTGACCAGATGGTTGTAGTCGGTCTCGCGCTTGGGAATCTTCCAGGTCCACTTGTTGCCGTCTTCCACATTGATGGTAACGGCAAAGGCGTCGTTGAAGTTGCCGCCCTGGGCCTTGTTCTTGCGCACGATGGGCTCATTCCAACGCTTGTAATCGTACCAGTCGAAGCCTTCACCCCAGAGGTCTACTCTGCGATAGAGTTTAACCTCAGTAAGGAGTTCGGCACCGGTCTTGGTGCAGCTGTAGGAAGGATCCAGGTTCTTGTTCAGGTCGTTCAGCAGGCCCTGAACCTTGGCATCCTGGCCACCCATGTGGCAGAGGGCTTCGGCTTCGGCCAGATACATCTCGGCAGAGCGGTAGATATTGTAGCTGCCGCCGCCGGGATAGAAGGTGCACTGGAACTTGAACTGCATGTACTGGTAAACCAGGCTGGTGCTGTACAACTTGTCCTTATACTCTTTGAAAGCACGTTCGTAGAGTTTCTTGGTGCTGCGACCAGCGGCGTTGAGCTCGGCAGCCTCCTCGGCGGTGGGCTCCAGCCAGAGGGCGCGGCGCACATCGGTGGCAGGAATCTGGTCGTAGAGTTCCTTGCTGATGGCCAGCGGATAGGTACGCTGCATGGAACTGGATGCGTTGGAGCCCTGATAAGCGAAGTATGCATAGTAGTAAATGGTCTGGTCTTCGGCGTCATACACGCCCCAGATCCACTCATCGTTGGGCTCGCTGAAGCCACTGTCCATATACTGGCTCTTGCTCATGAGGGGGTGACCCTTGCGGGCTTCGGGAGCGCAGGCCGCCACCGTGGGCCAGTCTTCGCGGACCAGGGCAGCGCGGGTCTTCACGGCAAAAGCAACTTGGGCATCCGGCAGGTAGAAGTCGGACTTGGCACGGGTGAGACCGCTTTCGTTGAAGAGGCGGATGGCTTCGTCGCAGTCGTCGTAAATCTGTTTGTAGCATTCGGCCTGGGTAGAAAGGGCCATCTCGTAACCTACTTCCGGATCCTCGTCGGGATCGGGGGTCAAACGGAGAATTACGCCATTGGAGGCACCGTTGCTGCTGTCTTGCCAGCGATAGGCGTACAGCTGCATAAGCATAGTGAAAGCATGGGCGCGGAAGGTTAGGGCCTGGGCCTTGATGAACTGGCGCTCGGCTTCGGGACCTTCGGCGGTTTCCACGTTCTTGATGACCATGTTGGCGTTGCCAATCATCTTATAGTAGTAGTACCAAGGGTAAATCAGGTAGGTGGAGTTCACGCTCTCATTCATGGTGTGGTTCCACAAGGCGGCCCAACCGGTCTGGTTGCAGCGCTGGAGGTCGTTACCAAAGTTACCGTACCAGGTCTTGATAACACCTTCTCCATTGAGGCCCTGGGTGCTCAGGTACTGGGAGGTCATCATCTTGGCCATACCGTTGATGGCCAACTGGCAATTCTCCGTAGTAGAAAAGATGGTAGCGGGGGATACGGAGCTCTCGGGAGAGGTCTCCAGATATGCCTTGTTGCAGGCAGAGGCCAGGGAGAGGGCCGCAATCACTAAGGAGATTCTGATGATATTTTTCATAACTTTCATCTCTTTAACAGGTTAGAAGCGGACATTGATACCGGCGGTGACAACACGGGCCGTTACGAAGTCGTTGCTGCTGGTGGAACCGCCAAAGCTATACTGAGGGTTCAGACCCTTGCGGGCAGCGAACGTAAAGAGGTTCTCACAGGCCACGGATACGGAAAGACTCTGGACCTGGAGCGGGGTGAGCCAGCGTTTTGGCAGCTCGTAGGAGAGGGCGATATTCTTGATAACCAAGTAGTTGCCAGAAGTGAGCCAACGGGTGGAAGTCCCGGCGTTGTTGGAGATGGTAACATCCTTCCCGTTCATCTTATAAGTGTTGAAGGTGTACAGCATGGGAGTGCCGTTGGGATCGATACGGTTGGGGCTGTCTTCCGTCATACCGTTGGGAACACCGGTCCAACCCTGGAGGTTGTCCTGGTGGGCGCTGCTGGGATTGGCGCTTACACCCATCTTGTCGGCGTAGATACCGTCATAGACCTTGGCACCCAGGGAATAGGTGAAGAGGGTGGAGAGGCTGAGGCCCTTCCAGCTCAGATTGAGGCCGAAGGCACCGTACACGGTAGGCGTAGCGGTACCGGACCAGTCTTTCTTACCATAGGAACCAGGGTTCCAAACATAAGGCTGGCCACCAATGATGGTGTAGTTCTGGGCTTCCATCAGAGTGTGGGCGTTGCCATCCTCATCGGTAGCCGTACCATAAAGGACATTACCATCCTTGGTGTTGTCGTCGGTGATGTAGTAACGCTCGTCATCGAACTTATAGAGGGACAGACCGGTCATCTGGTCTACACCTACAAACTGGTACAGCCAGTAAGCATAGCGGTCACCGCCTTCCACAAAGCGCTTGGTACCGTCAATGATACCGTCCTTTTGGTTCTGCTTAGGCAGGGAGATGATGCGGTTCTTCAGGAACGTTGCGTTGGCAGAGAAGTTCAGCTTGAAGTTACGGGTGCGAACAATGTCCACGTCGGTCTCGATTTCAACACCGCGGTTGGACATGGTACCCACGTTGCGGGTAACGGAGGGGTTGGTGCCACTGGAGGAAGTAGGACCGGCAGAAATGGGCAGGATCACGCTGAAGAGCAGGTCCTTGTTGCGGCGGTCAAAGTACTCTACATTGAGATTCCAGCGGTTGAACAGACGGGATTCGATACCTACGCCCCAGGACTGGCCGGTCTCCCATTTGAGCTGCTCGTTGCCCAGCTGGGTGAGATAGTAGGCACCCTTGTTGGCGTTCTGGTCAGAGCCGTAGAGGGCCTGGTAGCCATACAGACCGGAACCGGAGTCGTTACCTACCTGGCCAAAGTCGGCGCGGAGCTTGAGGCTGTTCACCCAGGTGATGTTCTGCATGAACTCTTCCTTGGAGATCATCCAGTTGGCGCCGATGCTCCAGAAGTTACCCCAACGGACGTCGCTGGAGAAGCGGGAAGAACCGTCACGACGGAAGGAAGCCTCCACATTGTACTTGTCCATGTAGTTGTAACGGACGCGGGAGAGGAAGCTTTCCGTGCGGTAGTTGTTGGCGTAGTTGTACAGGTCGGTGATGGACGTGAAGTTGTTCAGATTGTTAACACCGGGGAACACCTCGTTGGTCTTATAACCGTACAGGTAGTCATAGTTGTTGGAGTAGTTTTCGTGGCCCAGGAGTGCACTGACACTATGTTTGCCAAACTGGTGGGCCCAGCGCAGCTGCTGCTGGAAGGTGAAGTTCTTGTAGACGTATTCTACACGCTTGCCACGGCCGTTGTTACCCTTACCGTCACCGATGACGGCGGAGTCATAGGTCTGGTTCACGGAGTTACGCAAATTGATGTTGCCGGTAACGGTGAAGGTGAAGTCCTTGAGGAAGTAAACCTCGGCGGTGGCGATGGCGTTCACCGTATTGCGGAGGCTCTTGTCCTGGTTGAGCTCGTTCTCCCAGATGACGTGGCGGTCTGCGTACTGGTTACGGGTGCTGACCACCTGGCCGTTTTCGTCCATATAGGAACCGGGATCGTACTGTTTGTTACCTTCGGCATCCAGGATGTATTCGCCGGTATTCACGTTGTGCAGGTGCACAGGATAGATAGGGGCGATGTTACGGCAATACATGAACGGGTTGATGTAGGAAGAGGATCCCGTAGAGGTATTGAGGAAGTTCTGGTGGGTAGCGTTCACATTGAGACCCAATTTGAGGTAAGTGGTGGGCTTGATGTTTACGGAAGCGCGGCCGGACAGACGGTTGAAGCCTGAAGTGCGGAGATAACCGTTCTCATCCAGGTAACCGATGGACATGTAGTAGTCGCTCTTGTTGGTGGCGCCGCTGGCGCTTACGTTGTATTCCTGACGGAAACCGCGGCGGATGGTCTGGTCAAACCAATTGAGGTCTCCCACATAGCCGGACTTGATGCTGGCGTCGGACACCAGCTGACCATTGCTGAACAGGGCGTTGTTGGCCTTGTCGTAGATGTTCAGATAGAGACGTTCAGAAATGAGGTTCTCATTGGCATAGGTAGCAGCGGCTTCGGCCGTGTCACCA
The DNA here is from genome assembly GCA_947167855.1 of uncultured Bacteroidales bacterium. Lineage (GTDB taxonomy): Bacteria > Bacteroidota > Bacteroidia > Bacteroidales > UBA932 > Cryptobacteroides. The sequence goes on along the minus strand of CAMVJR010000089.1, from coordinate 957 downwards.
TAGTAGAACTGGCGGTCGTTCTTGAGGGCGCGCCAGGCAATGTTCATGTACTCGTCCGGGGTAGCCAGCTGGTACTCAGGGATACCTCTCTCGTACACACCGGCAGAAATGCTGGCCTGTACGGAAATACGGCCCTGGGAACCCTTCTTGGTGGTGATGAGGATCACACCGTTGGAGGCGCGGTTACCGTACAGGGCGGCGGAGGCGGCATCCTTGAGAACGGTCATGGACTCGATATCGGTGGGGTTCAGGTCGGACAGGTTACCTCCATAGGGAACACCGTCAATCACATACAGGGGAGAGTAGCTACCGTTCACGGTACCATTACCACGGATCATGATGGACGGATCGGAACCCGGGTTACCGTAGGTGCTGTTTACCTGCACACCGGTCACCGTACCTTCCAGGGCAGAAGTGACGGAAGAGGTGGGGCGGTTGGCAATCTTCTCAGAGCTCACGGATGAGATAGCGCCCGTGAGGGAAGATTTCTTGGCGGCACCGTAAGCGATGGTAACCACAGCCTCGTCCAGGGCCTCTGCATCCGAAGTCATGACCACATTAACGGTGGCCTTGATGGGCAGTTCCTGGGTAACCAGGCCGATAAAGGAGAATACCAGTTCCTTTGCATTGGAAGGGACACCGGTAATGACGTAGGTTCCGTCCACGTCGGTCATGGCACCCACGTTGGTGCCTTTGACCATCACGGACACGCCCGGAAGGGGAGATCCGTCCTCGTCAAAGGTAACCTTACCACGCACGGTGGAGGGAGCCTGAGCGGAGGCAATACCTACCATGACCAGTAAAGTGGTCACGAAAAGAAATAATCTCTTCATAGGTTAAATGATTAAGTTAAACAAATAAGATGATATAATTGAGTTGATTTCAAATTCAAATACACTAATAAACGGTCCTATATTTGTGGAGATTCGTAAGCACAAAGAGTCCCAACAAACATGA
>CAMVJR010000088.1 GCA_947167855.1 uncultured Bacteroidales bacterium | reverse complement strand
TATGTCAATTCTCTGCTACTTGTGGTAGCAGTGTTTACGGGCATCCTTAACCGCAGGACAAAGATGGGTATTTCCTTTTATTTTTGCAACAGGTCTTTCCTGGGCCGTGAAATGGAAGCGGCTGATACAGTGGTTTTTACACAAATCCTCCTCCGTAAAACGCGGAGGAGGATTTTCGTAAGTGTTAGTAACTAAGACAGTTACATTTCACGGCGCACAGGGGCCATACGGGCCAGGGGCCGAAGGGCGCTAGATATTGCCTTGCTGCTCGGGCGGGAGCTGTTTGCGCCAGAGGCGGGTCATGTCTTCCAGCGTCTTGCCCTTGGTCTCGGGCACCAGGCGCCACACAAAGATGGCGGCGATGATGCAGATGACGCCGTAGAGGGCATAGGCGAAGAAGTGGCCGAAGCTTTCTCCCATGGCACCCAACTTCATGTTGTACATGGGCACGAAGGTGCTGGATACAATGAAGTTGAAGATCCACTGGAAGGCGACGGCGATGGCCGTGGCCTCGCTGCGGATGGTGTTGGGGAAGAGCTCGGAGATGTAGACCCAGCAGATGGGACCCCAGCTGAACATGAAGCAGGCGCTGTACACCATGATGCTGATCACGGGCACCACGGCCGGCAGGGTAATCACATTGCTCAGGGCCACGCCCAGGGCACCGATGGCCATGCCGATAGAACCGGTGATGAGCAGCGGTTTTCGGCCCAGCTTTTCTACCGTGAACACAGCCACCAGCGTGAACGTGATGTTGATCACGCCCATGATCACGGTAAACAGCATGTTATTGCTCACGCCCATGGATTCAAAGATACGGGGCGCAAAGTACAGCACGGCGTTGATACCGATGATTTGCTGGAAAACGGACAGCATGCAGCCGATAAAGATTACCATCACGCCATAGGCGAAGAGGTTTTCCTTCTCTTCCTGGACGGTTTCTATGATGTCCAGGAGAATCTTTCGGCCCTGACCTTCTCCGTTGATCTTGGAAAGGACCTCGAGGGCTTTGTCATTCTGCTTGCGGAGCACCAGGTAACGGGGTGTCTCGGGCACCAGGAGAATCAGGAGGGCAAAGAGTCCGGCGGGCACAGCCTCGGAGACAAACATCACTCTCCAGCCCACGGAATTGGTCCAGGCTACAATCTCAGGGTCGTTGGCGTGGCTCTGGATAATGAGGAAGTTCACAAAGTACACCACCAGCTGACCAAAGATAATGGCAAACTGGTTCCAGGACACCAGGCGTCCGCGTTTGCGGGCGGGGGCAATCTCTGCAATGTACATGGGGCAGATGGCCGATGCCAGGCCCACGCCCAGGCCGCCCAGGATGCGGTAGCCGTTAAAGGCCACCAGCAGGCTCTTGGAAGCCGCGCCCTTGGTGAAGAAGAGGAACTCGGGATAGTAGGAACCCAGGGCGCTCAGGAAAAAGAGGATACCCGCCACGAAGAGGGTCTTCTTTCGGCCGAAACGATGGGCCAGCCTACCCGACAGAAGGGCACCGATCACGCAGCCGATGAGGGCGCTGGACGTAGTGAAACCGTGCCAGCCGTCGGTGTAGGTGAAGTCCGGCGCGCTTTGGAAAAAGGCCTGGAGGCCCTTTTCCGCGCCGGAAATCACGGCCGTATCATATCCGAAAAGCAGACCGCCTATCACGGCAACCAGCACGATGCTGACCAGATACAGGACGCTGCCTTCCTGCTTGTAGGAACTACTTTGCATAGAGGTTCAAGTAAGTTTCGCAGAGCTCCTGTTTGCCGGAAGCGGCCACGGGCTCTCCATTCTTCTTGGCATATTCGTAAAGTTCTTCCAGGGAGGCCTTGCCTTCTTCGAACTTCTTGCCCAGACCGCTGTCGAAGGAAGCGTAACGCTCCTTGACCATGGCGGGCAGGGGGCTCTCTTCCAGGATGGCGGCTGCGTTCAGGAGGGCGTGTGCCATGGCATCCATGGCGCTGATGTGGGCGATGAAGATGTCCTCGGGATCGGTGGAGGAGCGGCGGAGCTTGGCGTCAAAGTTGGTGCCGCCATTGCCGAAGCCACCGTTGAGGATGACCTGCATCATAGCCTGGGTGAGATCCAGGGCGTCGATGGGGAACTGGTCCGTATCCCAGCCGTTCTGGGCATCTCCGCGGTTGGCGTCGATGGAGCCCAGGAAGCCGTTCTCGCGGGCCACGGTGAGCTCGTGCTCAAAGGTGTGGCCGGCCAGGGTGGCGTGGTTTACCTCAATGTTTACCTTGAAGTCCTTGTCCAGGCCGTTGGCGCGGATGAAACCAATCACGGTCTCGGTGTCCACGTCGTACTGGTGCTTGGTGGGCTCCATGGGTTTGGGCTCAATGAGGAAGGTGCCCTTGAAGCCCTTGGCGCGGGCGTAGTCGCGGGCGGCGGTGAGCATCTTGGCCAGGTGGTTCTTCTCCCGCTGCATCTGGGTGTTGAGCAGCGTGTAGTAGCCTTCGCGGCCACCCCAGAACACGTAGTTGGTACCACCCAGTTTGATGGTGGCATCCAGGGCGTTCTTGATCTGGACGGCGGCACGGGCCACAATGTCAAACTGAGGGTTGGTGGCGGCGCCGTTCATGTAGCGCTTGTGGCCAAACACGTTGGCGGTGCCCCAGAGGTTCTTGATGCCGGTCTCTTTCTGCTTCTCCAGCAGGTAGTCCGTGATGTCCTTCATGCGGGCCTCGTACTCGGCAATGTCCTCGCAGTCCTCGATGATGTCCACGTCGTGGAAGCAGTAGTACTCGATGCCCAGCTTCTGCATGAGCTCAAAGCCGGCATCGGCCTTCTGCTTGGCGCGGCAGTACGGGCACTCGCCCTTGTCCCATTCGTAGGAGCGGGTCTGGCCGCCAAAGGGGTCTGCAGAGGCCTGGCCCAGGGTGTGCCACCAGGCCATGGCATACTTGAGCCAGTCCTTCATGGGCTTGCCCATCACTACCTGGGAGGCGTTATAATAATGGAAGGCCAGGGGGTTCTTGCTCTTGGTTCCTTCAAACGGAATCTTTCCGATTCCCGGGAAATACTCTTTAGTCATAGCGTTATTGGATTAAAAATAGTTTGATGTTTAAATGGTCATGTGCGATTTCCAGCGCTCGTAGGCTTCCTGGTACGCCTCCCGGTTGTCCGGGGTAATGACCGCCAGGCGTTTGAGCGAGGAGAAGGCCTCCTGGGAGTTCTTATAGATGCCGGCACCCAGGCCTGCACCCTTGGCGGCGCCCACGGAACCGTCCGTGTCGTACAGCTCGATGGTGGCGCCGGACACGCCGGACAGCGTATCCTGGAAAATCTTGCTCTGGAACATGTTGGCCTTGCCGGCGTGGATCTTGTCCACCTTGAGGCCCATCTTTTCCATGATTTCTATGCCGTACTGGAAGGAGAATACAATGCCCTCCTGGGCGGCCCGCAGCAGGTGATTGGTGTTGTGCCGGTTAAAGTTGATGCCGTACAGGCTGCAGCCGGTGTCCTTGTTCTGGAGCATTCTTTCGGCCCCGTTTCCGAACGGCAGGATGCTCACGCCTTCCGAGCCGATGGGAACCTGTTCGGCCATCTGGTCCATCTCCGGGTAGGTGCAGCCGGTGGGGGCCACGTTGTGGCGCATCCAGGAGTTGAGGATGCCCGTTCCGTTGATGCACAGCAGTACGCCCAGGCGGGGATCCTCGTTGGTATGGTTCACGTGGGCAAAGGAGTTCACGCGGGACAGGGGATCATGGGATACCTGGCCGATCACGCCATACACCACACCGGAAGTACCGGCGGTGGAGGCAATCTCTCCGGGCTGCAGCACGCCCAGGCTGAGGGCGTTGTTGGGCTGGTCTCCGGCGCGGTAGGTGACCGGGGTGCCTTCGGCCAGGCCCAGGCTCTGGGCGGCTTCGCGCGTGAGGGTTCCCTGCAGGCCGAAGGTGGGCTTCACGGGAGCCAGCACCGAAGGGTCAAACTGGAAGTAGTCCAGCAGCTCCTGGCAGGGGGCATTCTGCTTGAAGTCCCAGAAGATGCCCTCCGACAGGCCGCTCACGGTGGTGCAGGCGTTGCCGGTGAGGCGCATGGCAATGTAGTCTCCGGGGAGCATGATCTTCCAGATGCGCTTGTACAGCTGCGGCTCGTTCTCCTTGACCCAGGCCAGTTTGGCGGCGGTAAAGTTGCCGGGCGAGTTGAGCAGATGCTCCAGGCACCACTCCTCTCCCAGGGCCTCAAAGGCCTTCTTGCCATAGGGCACGGCGCGGGAGTCGCACCAGATGATGGAGGGCCGAAGCACGTTCTGTTCGCTGTCTACGCACACCAGACCATGCATCTGGTAGGAGATGCCGATGGCTTTGATGTCTTTGGGGTTGAGGGCGTTTACCTGATGGAGCACGTCTTCCGTGGCCAGCCGCAGGTTGCCCAGCCACATGGAGGGGTCTTGCTCTGCCCATCCGGGTTGTTTGGCAATGATGGGGGCCTCTTTCTTGGGATAGAAGGCCGATGCCACGCACTTCCCGCTCTCGGCTTCTACCAAAGAAGCCTTCACGGAAGAACTACCGATGTCGTAACCTAATAGATACATAGAAATTAGTGGTTATGTCGGGGTGATGTGACTCGAACACACGACCCTCTGGTCCCAAACCAGATGCGCTAGCCAACTGCGCCACACCCCGTATCCTACAAATATACGAAAAAATTACAGAATGGGCTGCAGCCAGTGAACAAAAGCTAACCAGGCTTTTTTGATACCGGTAATGGGCTGATCCTCAGGGCCGATGGGTTTGGACTCGGCCATTTCCCGAAGGAAACGCAGCTTGAAATGCTGGGCGCTCTCCGCGTCGTGGAAGATCACGGCGTCTTCCCAGTTAATGCGGAGACTGCGGTAGTCCATGTTTACCGTGCTGCAGCTGCTGAGGATGTCGTCGCAGATGAACACCTTGGTATGGTCGTACCGGACGTTGTAGACGTAAACCTTCACTCCGGCCCGGAACAGCTCTATCCCGTACTCCCGGGTGAGCATGTTCATGAACTCCCAGTCGCTCTTGGCGGGGACCATCAGGCGCACGTCCACCCCGCGGGCGGCGGCTTCCTTGAAGGCTTCCACAATGCTGGGCGGCGGGGCAAAGTAGGGGGTTTGCAGGTAGAAATACTTCTTGGCACCGCGGAGGGCCTGGACATACAGGCTGTCCATCTTTTCGTGGCGGCTGGTACCCACGGCCTGCGCCACGACGTTTCCTGCCTCGCGCGGGGCAAAGGACTCCAGCTCTCCGCCTCCCATCCTCTCCCAGGAATCCTGGAACAGGGCCCTCAGTTGCAGGGCCACGGGGCCTTCTACCCGGATCTGGGTATCGACCCATTCGTCCAGGGCCCGCTGGTAGAAATTCATGCCGCCGGTGTAGGCGACCAGCCCGTCAATGACCACAATCTTGCGATGGTCCCTTTCTCCCAGGATGCTTCCCACGGCTTTGAAAGGCCCCATCTTTTCGAATACGTGCACGTAGCGTAGGTCTACTCCGGCATCCCGCATGGGCTGGTAGAAACTCTCCGGGGCAAAGGGCGTGATGAGGTTGTCCATGATGAGCCTCACCTTGACGCCTTCCTGAGCCTTGCGGATAAGAAGGTCTCGGACCCGGGTCCCCGCCTCGTCCTTGGCAAACCAGTAATACTCTATGTCTATGGAGGTTTGCGCCCCTTCCATGTCTTCCAGGACGCGGCTCAGGAACAGGTTCCCGTCCTTGGTGCTCCAGAGGCCGTTGCCCGCCACGGGCTCAAAGACCGTCTGCGCCGGAAGGATGCGGCACAGCAGGAGAAGAAGGAGAGGGAAGAGGAGGTGCTTTTTCAAAATTAGTCCTTATCTTTGTAGAAACAAAGGTAATAAATTATGATAGTTGAGGCCAAAAAAATCCGGAAATCTTTTGGGAACCTGGAAGTGCTCAAGGGCGTAGATTTTGGCGTGGAGGCCGGAGAGGTGGTAGCCATCATGGGTGCCTCCGGTGCCGGTAAGTCTACGTTGTTGCAAATCCTGGGAACGCTGCTTACCCCAGATTCCGGAAGCCTCACCATAGACGGGACGGAGATCCTGTCGCTGGGGGAGCGCGCCCTTTCCCAGTTCCGCAACCGCCGCATCGGCTTTGTGTTCCAGGCCCATCACCTGCTGCCGGAGTTTACGGCGGTGGAAAACGTGATGATTCCTTCTCTTATTGGCGGCGCTTCATCGGCCCAGGCCAAAGCCCGCGCGCAGGAACTCCTGGCCCTGGTGGGCCTGCAGGAGCGCCTGTCCCACAAACCTTCGGAGCTTTCCGGCGGCGAGCAGCAGCGCGTGGCCATTGCCCGTGCGCTGGCCAATCGTCCTGCCATCCTCTTTGCCGATGAACCCACCGGCAACCTCGATTCCCATACCAAGGAGGAGATCCATCAGCTCTTCTTTGACCTGCGCAAACAATTAGGCCAGAGCGTGGTCATTGTTACACATGACGCAGGTCTGGCCCAACTTTGTGACAGGAGCTGTTACTTGGTGGACGGCTCGTTCGAGGGCTGAGTTTTGTTACCAAAACCGCCGGGACGGTTGCCGGGAGCATTTCCGGGACGTCCGGGTCCGCCTTGTCCCAGACGGTGAATCTGGTTCTGACGGAACTTTTCTTCGGCCAGCAGCAGCTTGGCTACTTTGCTCACGGGCAGTACTTTCTTGTAACGCACCACAGCATCGGCCTCTACCTTTTCGGAAGCCTTCCGGGCATCCAGGTACTTGTTCAGGAGGGCGTCTACGTTGTTGCCGTCTACCCCTTCACTGAGGGCCTTAAAAGCTTCTCCGGTTGCGTGGAAAGCCTGGCGGCGCTGTTTCTGGATGTCGTTGTAGACGGGCCAGAATGCCTGGGCTTCGGTTTCGGTAAGATCCAGCTCGGAGGTAATGAAGGCCACCTGCTCTGCACGTACTCTTTCTCTCCAATCGTTGCCTGCCTTCTTCTGATCTTGCTTGTTATTCTGGGCCAGGGCAAAGCCGGCTACCATTACAAGCGATAAAAATACACTAATAATTCTCTTCATAGTTCGCTTCTGCTAAAAGTTCAACTGAAACGTTGTCGGCCAGGAGGAAATTGACAATGTCCTCGTCAGTCAGTTCTGTGCTCTCCTCGAGCTCGAGCATTCCGTCCGGATCCAGGGAACGGGATAAATAGGAGAGATAGTCCCAACTGTACTCTTCCTGCAGAACCGGTTCTGCAGCTTTTCTGAAGATGAAACCGCCCACCGAAGCCAGGATGACAAGGCTGGCGGCGTAGGCTATCCACGGGGTCACCTTTTGCAGGGTGGTGGGACGCACCTCTTTCTGGGGGATGCGGCTCAGTCTCTGCTCCAGGTTTTGGAAGTAGCCCTCGGGGACAAATATGTCGTTTTTCTTGGTCATACGCTTACTTTGACACCTCAAGGGTCGAAAGGTTTAATTTAAGTTTTTCTTGCGCGATATGATAAGACGCTTTCAAGGCTCCCACCGATGTTCCGGTGATGGCCGATATCTCCTCGTAGCTGAGCTCGTCCCACCATCTCATCACAAAAACCTGGCGCTGTTTCTCGGGGAGCTTGGCCAGGCCTTTCATGAGCTCGCGCTGGGCTTCGGTGCCGTTGAAGAAGGGGTCTCCCTCTACGCGGCGCTCCATCT
>CAMVJR010000087.1 GCA_947167855.1 uncultured Bacteroidales bacterium | reverse complement strand
TGGGTGTACTGCTCGTCGGGGGTCAGGCGGCTGTCGCGGAGGTTGTTGCTCCAGCCCACCTTGCCCACCACCAGCATATCAGGGTCGTTCCAATGGCCCGGTCCCGCATAGGGATGCAGGCCCACCTGCTGTTTAAAGCCGATGGTGTAAAGCGACTCCCAGGTATCGGTGATGTCACCGGTAGTACGCCAGGAATTGGCATCTATAAAGGCCCCCCATTCCCATACCCGGGCATTGCCATACTGGCACAGAGAATAGAAGATATCCCGGGGCTGTTCCCGCAGGTACTGCTGCATCTTCATATAAGGCCGGATATTAGCGGCCACGGAATGGTCCGCGCTGGCGTTGAACACCTTGGAATATCCGCACCAGTCGTACTTGAGGTAATCCACGCCCCAGGAGGCCCAGGTCTCGGCGTCCTGCAGTTCGTGGTCCAGCGTACCCAGATAGCCGCCGCAAGTGCGGTCTCCGGGGCTGGAATAGATGCCCAGCTTGAGACCGTTTCCGTGCAGCCAGTCTCCCAGCGCCTTCATATCCGGGAATTTCTCATTGGGCGAGATGGTGCCGTCGGGATTGCGTTCTTCGGCCTCCCAGGCATCGTCGATGTTGATATAGGAATAGCCGTAATCGGCCAGGCCGGCATTGATGAAGGCGGCGGCCGAAGCCATTACCTTTTCCTGCGATACGCTCAGGCCCCAGCAGTTCCAGGAGTTCCAGCCCATAGGAGGCGTAAGGGCAATCTGAGCCCCCACCTTGAGGGTAAAGGCAGCCTTGGCCGAGCCCTTGGAATTGGTAGCCGTAAACACCAGCGGATAGTCTCCGGCCTGGGTGCAGGTGCCGCTCAGGACGCCCTTGTCCGGATCCAGCACAACGCCTTCCGGAAGACCTTCCACGGCGTATTTCATAGGCTTCTCACCCGAGAAAGCCAGGCGGAAGATGACCGGGGAACCGGGCCGTACGCCAAACACGAGGGGTCCGTTGTAACGGGGCGTGGCCGGCGCCTTGGGAGTAAGGATATACGGGGTGGTTATCTGCTGGGCCACCTCTTCCTCCTCGAAGCGGGGATCCGTGTACACTACCGTAAGCCGCTTATGATGGTCCAAGGGGACAAACAGCCTCTTTTCCTTCCAGGAACCCAGGCTCACTTTCTGGGTCTTGGAAGACTCCACCTGGCCGGTCAGGGCATCGGCCACCTCTATCTTCAAGGTGCCTGCCGTCTTGACGGCCGTGGAAAGGACAACCGTATAGCCGTCTTTTTCCTTTTCCAGCTTCAGGCTCACGCAGTCGGTCAGACCCGGTTTCACAATCCGGGCGCTCCTCTGATAGAAGCCACCGGGGTCTCCGCCGTTGAATACCCGAACGGCAATGACATTCTCCCCATCCCAGCGGACCCACTTGGGATCTACAATGTATCGGCGGGGCTGCTGCCATTCGCCGGAATAACCGCCTTTGTCGGAGGGGAAACGGCCGGTCTTACCCACCAGGTGGCCATTGAACCACGTCTCATCGCTGTCGTCAATGGCGCCTAGGTCCAGCATAATGGCTTCCACCACGCCTTTCTTGAGCGAAGAAGGCACTACAACGTGGATACGGTACCAGCCAATTCCGTTGGTGTTCTGGATACCCTGCTGGTTCCAGTCCTTGTCCAGGACCAGCACAGGCCACGCGGCATCGGCAAAATCCGGAGCCTGCCAGGCCGGATTGTCGCCCTTCTGGAAACGGCCGCTTTCCATAATAACTTCCTGGGCCGATGCAAGGCCTCCCGCCAGCAGGAGGGCCCAGCCAATAAGAATCAGTCTTTTCATAGGTTTATCTTCTTCCTTTGCTTTCCAAATAGTGAATCAGAAATTCCGGACGGTCGGTCTGGATGATGGAAGTACCCAGGGCCATCACGGGACCGTAGACCGTATCGGGCTCTTCGCTCTCAAAGGCCTTGTCGTCGTCGTGCCCGCCGCAGAGGGAGGCCCAGATGGTATTGACCCATACCTTGGAGCCGGAATCCAGCACCCGCCGGGCGGCATCCTTCACGTTGTCGTTGAGCTCGTTGAAGCAGAGCTCGTAGGCCAGTTGAGGCTGGTCCTGGCAGATATAACTCTCAAAAAGATGAGCGCCGCCATCCTGGAGGTTGCTGATCACCGGCATAAACATCATATTGCGGGGATGCTCGGCCAGCTTATCCTGCACTTCCTCCCAAAGCCGGCCGCCCTTGATGAGAATCTGGTCCGTTACGCCCAGTTCCTCGGTAATGGCCAGCACCTGGTCATAATACTCGTAACCCTGGTCCACGTTTACCGTAATGCGGTCCTTGCAGAGTTCCAGGGCCTCCTTAAGGGTGGGAATCTTCAGGCCGGGGATGTCTATGCCGTGGCCCCGTTTCAGGTTGAAAGCCTGCAACTCCTCATAGGTGTAATCGCTTACCGGGCCACGTCCCGTGGTGGTACGGTCCAGGGTACCGTCGTGCATCAGGACCAGCACGCTGTCCTTGGTCATCTTGAGGTCCAGTTCCATCATATCCACCCCCATCTTGATAACAGACTCAATGGCGGGGAGGGAGTTCTCGGGGTAATTGCGCCAGTCTCCGCGGTGGGAAACCACAACTACATACTGGCTCTGAGGGTCGTGCAGAGCGGCCACTACGGCTTCGGCCTTGTTGGCGGCCAGGGGTAAATGGCTCTTGGGCGTGCAGGCCGCTGCTGCCAGCAGGGCCAAAGCACATAGGAAGCTGAATCTTTTATCCATAAGCTATTGGGTTGGATACCGCCTGTCCTCAATCAGAATCTCAGACGATTCCAGGCGCATTTTTTTGTCATAACTGTCATGGCGGACAAAACCAATCCCGGGTGCGTACCAGGTATCTGACCAGACGTCTCCGTGATGCATAGGGCCCTCTTCCACCTTGCGTTCCCGCACTACCATGCAATCGAAAACACCAGCCAGAGTGGTCAGTTTCTCTTTCCTCAACACCACACGGTCCGTAACGTCAATGTGGTAGGTAAAAGCACTCACCTTTATTACACAATGGCATTCGGGAAGGGTATCTCCCACCGCCATGTCAACGGGCATGAGAGCCGCATCTCCGGAATAGGTGATCTTGACCTTGGAAAACAGATTCTGGATAATGGCCTTCACCGTGGCGCCAAAATCCATCCCTACGTTTCCCTTTTCATCAATACGGGCCGAAAGGGCGGCAGTGCCCCCATACAAGGGCCTTCCGTTGGCTTTCCGAAGGGTCAGGTTGTAGCGCACAATCCGGCCCGGGCCGTCCGTCAAAACACGCTCAATCTCCATCGTAGTGGTCTGGAGCACTTTGTCGGTTCCGGCCTTGTAGCGCTCGTAATAGAGGGTCCGGTTTCCGAAAGTGCAGAAATAAGGCTCACCTCCTCTGGCAGCCAGGCTGCAGAGCAGGAGAAATCCCACCGTCAGTATAACAGACCTTATCCGCATTACTTGAGAGGGAAGGTAAAATAGGTTTCAGGGTAGGGCTCATCCTTGAGGGTGAAATGCCACCACTCGGAAGACAGGGGTTTGAAACCATGGCGGAGCATGGCCCGGCGCAGAATCATCCTGTTGGCAAACTGCTGCTCGGTAATCTTGCGGGGATGCTGCACGGTGGCATCATATTCACCGGTATCGGGGTTTCCACAGAAGTCCGGATGGCTTTCCTCGCCAAACCAGTCAAAGGTTCCACCCATGTCCAGTTCCTTTTCCGTGTTCATGTCAAACAGGGTCAGATCCACCGTAGAGCCGCGCGTATGGCCGGATTTTTCCATAATGTACTCCCGCTCAAACAAAAGGCTCTTGTCCACGTCCGGATAAAAATACGGCTTCATGGCCACGTCGGAAATATCGGCCGCCCAGCGGACAAAATGGTCCACGGCACACTGCGGACGATAGGCATCGTACAGCTTGAGCCGGAACCCCAACGCCTTTACGTCGTCGCTCACGGCTTTGAGGCTGTCCGCGGCCTCGCGGGTAAGCATAGCCGTAGGGGCCAGATAGCCGTCTATACGCGTGCCCACAAAATTATACGTTCCATAGTACCGAATCTCCATAATCACATCCGGAACCACATCGGTAACGTGTACAAAATCGCTGGAATCCTCCTGCGGAGTTATCTTGGCACATCCGACAAACAGGAGTGCAAGAGTGGATAGGACTAGTAATCTTTTCATATTCTATTTGGATATTCTAAATCTGTATGTGTACTCCTGACCGGGAACCAGGGTGTAGACGGGCAGCGGGCCGGGGCCGCAGCTGCCGTTGCCCAAACCCGTCTGGAAGCAGTCCAGATTCAGGACCACCTCGCTCCGGCGGATCTGGTCCAGGTCGTTGGCATATTTGACAAGGTACAAATCTTCATCGGTATAATGCAACGCGCTGAAATCGAAAGTCCCGTTGGCCGTAAACGTAACGGTCTGCCCCTCCTGCGTCCTAAACGTAAGCCAGCGGGTATCCGTACGTTCGCCCATACTCTGGGTGCGCACGTAGGGTTCCGTCATTCCGTCCACAGTGTTCTCGTAAATGCCCAGGAAGGCGCAGTCCTTGCGGTCCCGGTAATTTTCCATAGGGCCGCGGCCATACCAGGACAGATACTCATAAGCGGGATTCAGCAGCATCCGGAGGCCCACCCGCGGAAGGGTGTAATCCTTTCCGGGCCGGAAGCGGGCATCCACATCCACATAACCGGCGGCATGAACATCGTACACCAGGGTGCCCACTTCCGTCTCCACCTCCACTTTCAGGTGGTCGTCAGTGGCCGAGAACCTGAATCCGGTGAGTCGCGGCTGAACGGTAGTCAGTTCATCTTTCCCGTCAATTACGAAACGGGCGGCATCGTTGCTGATGTAACGGTAACCATTGAAAACGGGTCCTCCCATGCCGTGCAGAACCTCCATTCCGTCCAGGCACAGGCTCAAAAGGGTGCCCCTGGCACGGTCAAAGCGCACGGAAATGGCCTCATTGCGCGCACACAGGAAACGCCCTTCTTCCAGATACACCTTTAGCGGGCCGAAGGGATTCTCCGGCGCCAGCGCCAGGCGGCTTTTCGCCTCCTGCAGCACAAATTCGGCCGAAGCCACCACATGCCCCCTGGGACACCAGCGAGTGCCTTCCTTCAGGGAAAGTTCCACCTGCAGGGTCAGGTCTCCGGCTGCCTCCGGAGGGGCCGGCAGTTGCACCGTGCAGCGCTCCCACGGAGCGGCAGCCGGCAGATCGCCGCTGCCTTCGGCCACCAGCAACCCTTCGGACAGATAGGTATAATGGAGCTGCATCTCATTGAGATGATAAGCCGTATAGCGGTTCTCCAGCTCCAGGCAAAGACCGTCCGGACTTACCGGATCCACCCTCCTGATCTTTACATACTGATAGACTTTCTTCACCTGCTGAAGCTTGGCGGTAACGCGGCGGTCGGCCGTCACGATGCCGTTGCAGCAGAAGTCGTTGTCGTTGGGCATATCGCCGAAGGAACCGCCAAAGTACAGTTTGCCGTCCTTGGCGCCGGGCATCACGATAGCCTGGTCCACCCAGTCCCAGATGCAGCCGCCTATCATCCGCACGCTCTTGTTCTCTATGTAGTCCCAATATTCGGCCAGGTTGCCGATGGCGTTGCCCATAGCGTGGGCATATTCACACAGGAAGAAGGGCTTGTCGTTGCCGTTACGGTCCAGCTGCTCCATCAACTCCAGGGAAGGGTACATCCTGGAGTCTATGTCGGCCACTTCATTCTGGCCCTCATAATGGACCGGACGGCTGTCCAGGGCCTTGATGGCATCCCTTTCGGCCACAATGTTGCAGCCCTTTCCGCTCTCGTTGCCCAGGCTCCAGAACAACACCGAAGGATGCAGGCGGTCCCTGCGCACCATCCGCACGGCCCGGTCCACATAGGCCGGTCCCCAGGAGGGCTCGTTGCTGAGGGTCTGGTTGCCATGGCATTCCTGATCGGCCTCATCCACTATATACAGGCCGTAGTAGTCGTACAGGGCGTACATCTTGGGATCGTTGGGATAATGGCTGGTGCGCACGGCGTTCAGATTGTATCGCTTCATCAGAAGGATGTCCTCCACCATGCTCTCCACCGGAACAGCCTTCCCGTGAACCGGATGGATATCGTGACGGTCGGCTCCCTTCAGATAAGTGAGCACACCATTGATATAGAGTTTGTTATTCCGGAATTCCACCTGACGGAACCCGTGCTTGAAGAAGGTGCACTCCTGCAGCTTTCCGGCCTTGTCATACACGGCCAGGCGCACGGTATAAAGGTAGGGCTTCTCCGCACTCCAAAGCTTGGGGGCTTCCACGGTAATCTCCGTTCCCTCCCCTACGGGATGGCCCTCTTCATCGTACAGGCTCACCTGTACCCGGGCCGAAGCTTCCACGGTGGTCCTGAGCGTCACTTCGCTCAGATCCCCGTTAAAGACGCTTTCCGTACGGATATCGTCGATATGACCCTTGGGACGGGCCATCAGATAAACATCCCGGTGGATACCCGCCAGACGGAACATATCCTGGTCTTCCAGGTAGGAGCCGTCGCTCCACTTGTATACCTCAACCGCCAGGGTGTTGGTTCCCTTGCGGACATAGCGCGAAATATTGAACTCGGCGTCGTTGTTGGAGCCCTGGCTGTAGCCCACCTGCTTGCCGTTCACCCACACATAGAAGGCCGAATAGACCCCGTCAAAATGCAGGAAGACTTCCTGCCCGGCCCAGCCTTCCGGAAGGGTGAATTCCCTCCGGTAGGAGCCCACGGGATTGGGTTCCTTCTCCGTAGTATAACCTTTCTGGGCCTGGATAAAGGGAGGTTTGTTCAGGAAAGGATAGGTCACATTGGTATACAGCGGCGTCCCGTATCCCTTCATCTCCCAGTTGGAGGGGACTTCTATTTCATCCCAGGCGCTCACGTCATAGGAAGGCTTATAAAATGTCACAGGGCGCTCTTCAGGAGCTTTCACCCAGTTGAACTTCCAAATCCCGTTCAGCAGGAGATAGCGGCTGGAAGCCGTGCGCTCCCAGGGGTGTTCGTACGCAGGGTCCGCCAGCATCTCTTCTTCCGAAGCATAGGGAATGAGCGTAGGATGTCCCGGTTCCTTGCCAATGGCAAACACTTTTTCATTCTCCCATTCCTTGTCAGAAGAGGTCTTGGGCACGATGAATTCTATTTTCAGGTCCGACTCCCGGATGCGCCAGCGCTGGAGCGGACTGTCCTTCACCTGCCAGATCGCCTCTCCAAAGCGGGCCTCTTTTTTCAGGCCCAGCACCAGGCCGCTAGCCACACTCGTAATGGTATACGTCCCGTCTTTGTGGCGGGTCAGTTTCCAGTGCTGATTGGCGTTCTTCTGCTCATGGGGCCATTGGATCACCGGCTCTTCCCCGTCACCGCCACCACTGTCCAACGCCTGGAAGGAAAAGCCATTCACAAACTGGTAGACGTCCTTCCCGGCGGGCAGGATCTGCCACACCTGGCCGGCATTCCCTTCTTCCAGGCGCCCCAGCACCAAGCCGGTCTCCGTCTGCACACTTCCCTGGTTGTCCAGCACCAGGTCATCGGCCCTGTAAATCACATAGGCCTTTTTAGTATCAAAGGACTGCGCCTGCGCAGTTATTCCTGTCAGCAACAGGCCAGCCACAAGAAAATAAAGACGTCTCATACTCAAGTTTAGA
>CAMVJR010000086.1 GCA_947167855.1 uncultured Bacteroidales bacterium | reverse complement strand
ATTGTCATCGGCGCCCTGGACGAAAAGGGAGACGTGGACGCGGAAGTGATGAAGGAACTGGTGGCGCAAGTAAACGGACGGGCATCCCTTACCTTCCACCGGGCCTTCGATGTATGCCGATGGCCCTTCGAAGCCCTGGAAACCATCGAGGCGCTGGGCTTCCACCGCATCCTTACTTCCGGGCAGGCACCATCGGCCCTGGAAGGCACAGACATGCTGCGGGAACTGCAGAGGCGGGCGCACCTGACCATCCTGCCCGGCGGCGGCATCAACGCTGGCAACGCCCGGCGCATCCTGGAACTCACCGGCTGCCAGGAACTCCATGCATCGGCCTCCACCACCCTGATGGGCAGGAAGGTGACGGATGCAAAAAAAGTGGCCGATATCTTGTCAATAACGCAGGATCTCTGAGGGAAGTTCGATGCGGGCAGAGGCCGTATGGACAATGCTCACAAAGCCAACGCCCCCCTCAATATTGGAAGGAATGACGACCGGCTCCACAATTTCCGGCCGATAGGACCTTGATGACAGGGTCCTCAGAGCCCGGAGATAATCGTACGCCTCCTGCGAACAATGGCTCAGACGGACTTCCAGCCAATGGCGGGCAGTGCAGGAATCCGGCTCACGGGTATCAAGGCCAGGGCCGTAAACCTTGACAAGTTCCCTTCCAAGGGATTCAAAATCTACCCCCTCGTTGTTCCAGGAAGAAAAAGCGTTCATTCTTATATGGGCCGTTGCATCCCGGAACTGACGGTCGGAGAAGCAGGCGAACTCACCGTTCCCGGTGTAATCCAGGAGTTCATTGGAGGAAGCCCCGTTCCCATCCAGAAGGATGGGGTCGTCCATCTCCATGATATAGCGGGGGGAATCCACGGTAACCACAAGGTCCGGCCCTCCATCCCGGAAAGAATACGTTCCTTCCGTTATTTCCCGTAGAGAAATACTGTACCAATTGTCCTCACCCTTCCGGTCGGGGATATCGGCATGTACCTGAAGATAACGCTCACTCCAGTCCGTGTACCGGATGGTAACCCGCGCCGTATCCACCCGGGAAATAGCAACGGGTTCCGGGACGGTCAAAAGGGCCGATGTGGCCTTGTACGTTCCCTGGTTGGCCTCGATGGACAGCTGCACCAGATCCCCCGGACGGAGCGAAAGCGGGAAAGAAAGGCGTTCCGCCGCCTTCTCCGACACATCCGCCACCTCTGTTCCATTGACGGAGCAAACCACCCGGGCATCCTCTACGGGCACCACCAATCCGCCCTCGCTGAGGGAAATCCGGAGGGTCTGCTCCGAACTGGCCTGGTCCAGCCACCCCACCACCATCAGTTGGGGTTCCACCTGGCCGAAATCGTAAGGGATGGTATTTGTGCAAGCTGCCGCAAGGAATAGCAGCAGGGGTAAAAAGTCTCTTTTCATCCTCAAAATGTCCTTGTATAACCGATGGAAGGGAAGATGGGCAGAAGGGTTGTCTTCTTGATCCGGACTTCCTGGATTTGCTGCCACTCCACCGTTTCCTTCTGCACCAATGTGGGATTCATGTGGTTATACACATTATAGATGCTCAGATTCCAGATTCCCTCCCCGCGGGTATGTTTCCGGTGAAAGTTGAAACCCAGGTTAAGGGTATGGCTGGAAGGAAGCCGATAATTGTTGCGGGAAGAGACAAAGTCTGCATAGCTTAGCTCGCCTGTGGGCGACGACAGGACCACTCTCCGCTCCGGAAGGGTGGTTACCCCGCCCGATGCATAATTCCAGGTAAGGCTGATGTCAAACTTTTCGTTGAACCGGTGGTTCACCACCAGGTTCACGTTGTGTCTGCGGTCGTAGCGATAAGGGAAACGCTGTCCGTGATTGATGGTGGGGAACAGACGGTCGCTCTTGGCCAGCGTGTATCCCAGCCAGCCGGTGGTCTTCCCCGTTGTCTTCTCTATGAAGAGCTCTACGCCCATCGCGCGGCCGGAGCCCACTTCCACCTTGTTTTCCCAGCCGCTTGAATCGAAAAGGAAGGCCACGCCATCCTTGTATTCCATCACGTTCTGGATAGCTTTGTAATACCCCTCTATGGAAAAACTCCATCCGGGCAGGCCATCGAAATAGAGCCCCAGCGAGAACTGGTCGGATGTCTCCGGACGGAAATTCCTGGTAATAGGCACCCATAAATCTACCGGAAGCGTAATCTGCGAAGAAGAAAGCAGGTGCACGTATTGCGCCATCCGGGAGTAGGAGGCTTTGGCACACCAGTTGTCCGTAAAGTTCACCTTCGCGCTCAGGCGCGGCTCTAAAGACCAGTATGTCTTTCCCTGCGTGTTGAAAAGTGTGGCGCGAAGGCCGGGATTCAAGCGCAGGTGACGGCCGATGCGGATATCGTCTTCTGCATACAGGCTGGCCTCATGCCCCCTCTGGAGGCTGTTGCTTCTCATGTACAGGGTGGTATCGGCCTGCGGGGTTCCGTCTATATACTGCTGGACATAGCCCGTCATGGTCTCCGGGATAAAGGTGTGGAAAGTATATTCTGCACCAAACTTGACCTTATGGGAAGATGACGGAGTATAGTCCAAATCGGCCTTGGCCACCCAGTCCCGCATGCCGGACCTGTAATCAAACAGGAAGCGGTTGTCCTCCTTGCCCCCTTCCGGATTCACGTCCAAGTTTTTCAGGTCCGACTCCAGCCGCATGTGATAACGGTTGAATGCGACGGTGGTGTTGGCAAAAAGATGGGGTGTCACAACGTGATTCCAGCGAAGGGCGGCCACGGTATTCCCCCAGCGCATTCCCAGTTTCTGTTTATCAGAAATGGGCTGGCCGGTCCTGGCGTCGGTTGCCTGATCGCTGTTCCGGTAATAGAAATTGTCCATCCCGTGATACAGATTGAAATAGAGCCGGTCCCGGTCGCTGAAACGGTGAGTGAACTTGGCATCCAAGTCGTAGAAGAAGTAGTTTCCGTCAAAGCCGGTGAGCTTAATCACGGGAGTCAGAAGGATGGTATGCATCCCCCTCGCGCTTACGGAATAGGAGGTCTTGCCCTTCCAAATGGGCCCCTCTATATGCAGTTTTTCACCAATCATGCTCACGCCCACGCTCCCGTGGGTCTCATAGAGGTTGCCGTCGTTGGTGCGCACGTCCACAATGCTGGAAATCCTCCCTCCATAACGCGCCGGAAAAGAACTTTTGTATAAAGTGACTTTTTTTACGGCCTCCGGCTGAAACACGGAGAAGATGCCCAGCATGTGCTCTGCGTGATACAGGGGAATGCCGTCCAGCAGGAGCAGGTTTTCGTCCGGACCGCCGCCCCGCACATACAGGCCGGAGAAGCCTTCCGTACCACCCTGGACGCCCGGCAGGAGCTGGATGGTTTTCAGGATATCGGCCTCCCCGAACAAGGCCGGCACGCTCTTGACGGCCATAACGGGGACTTCAATGGCTCCCATCCTGGTAGAGGAGATGCCGGCCTCCCGCGGAGCTGTGACTATGGCTTCTTCCAGTGAAGCGCCGGGAACCAGCCTCACATGTATCGTCGTATCCCTTCCGGCCCGGACAGAGACGGTCTTGGGAAGATAGCCCACATAAGAGAATATGACATCGGCCTTCTCTGCAGGGATGGTGAGGGAATAGAAACCGAAGTTGTTGGAGACCGCTCCGTGCTTGCCGGAAGTTGCTGCGGCCCCAATCAGGGTCTCTCCCGTAGCCGCGTCCGTGATAAGGCCGCTGATGGTCAAACGGGGGATTCTCCGCAGTATTACGTGGTCCCCTTTGATCTCATACCCTATGTCGCTTCCCCCGAAAAGCTGCCGCAGCGCCTGTTCCAGGGTGGCGGCATCGGCCCTTCCCCCCTGCTTTTCCAGCGGGAGGGAGGCATCATACACAAAGTGGACGCCAAACTTTTCCTCCAGCGCGGCCACCCCTTCCCGCATGCTGGTCTGGGCCCAAAGACCTGTCCCGGCCAGCAGGAGGAGAGCCGTCAGAATTATTTTTCGAAACAGACGCATTCCTTAGAACGTAAACCCGACGGTGGGACCAAAAGAAAAACGGGTGCGTTTCTCCTTATGATGATTATACTCAAACTGAACAGGCTGCATATCCAGGGAAAAGCCAAAGGAGAATTTGCTTCCCTTTTTCCCCACATGCAGGGAATAGCCCACATCAATGGAAGCAAAAACGTTGCCCCTTACCACCATCGTATGGTCCAGGTCCTTCAAATACTCAAAATCTTCCTTATCACTGTCATCATAACCGAAAACAACGCCATAGGTCAATTTTGATTTGGCAAAGATACCATATCCCAGGCGGGCCGCCACGAACGGCGTCCATTTGTGGGAAGGGAGAACGTCGTACCGTCCATAGACATAGGGACGAAAACCCCGGTAATCATTGGTCTTCACATAGACGCGCTCTATTCCGCTGGAAAGGACGGCCCCTCCATAGTTCACGTACTGAATGCCGGCTCCCGCCGAAACATGCTTGTTGAACTTGTATCCGCCAAAAAGGTCTATATTGTAATTGTTGGCCCTTTCTCTGCCAATGGCTATACGGAATGAAGCTTTTGCACCCATTTCATAGGGTCTGGTTCCCTGCGCAAAGAGGGACGGCGACACGCAAAGGATAATCGCCAGAAGTAACGCGCTTTTTTTCATGGGGTTATTGTTTTTCAATTTTAACGTCCAGGGCCGACTGCACCAGGTACAGGATTTCATCGAGGCTCTCCGTAGAGAACGAACCGGTCAGGCGCCTGCCCCTGGCCTCTGTCGAAAGGGGAATGCCATAAAAGGCCGACAGTTCCTCAAGGACTGTTTCCAGCGGTGTGGATTCGTATCGGAAGATACCGGTGGCCCAGGCCGACGGGTTGGGAAGGGCAACAACCTCGCGGACGGGAATCCCTTCCTGCAGCGAAGCCCCCTCGCCGGCCGTAAGGACAAGACCCTCCCCTGCGGTTCCGCAGAACCTTACGCGCCCCTCGGTCACATCCACGCGGGTGCCCGCTTCATCGGCCAGTACCTGAAACACCGTTCCCAGAACCGTAACCGTGGCCGCTGGGGCCGATACCACAAAGGGGTGGGCCTCATCATGGGAAACCTCATACAAGACCCTTCCGGTCATGGACACCTGCCGAGGGTCCTTGCGGGGCCGATAGCGAAGTGTCGCTCCCGGAGCCAGGGTGACGTGTGTCCCGTCGGCCAGGGTAAAAGCCTGGGCTACATCGTAGCTGTGATACTCCGTCCAGCCGTTCCTCCAGAAGAGGAAAACCCCCAGCAGCAAGGCCGCCGCAACAGGAAGTGCCCACAGAAAGCGCAGAGGAGACCGTCTCCGGGTGCCGGAGAGTTTCTCCCAGACCGCCTGGGCATCGAACATTCCCGGCCGATAATGCCGGAGAACAAAGGAAAGATTCTTTTCGTCCATTTGTGCCATACATCTCCAAGACGCAACACCTGGCGAAAAGTACCATCAGAAAAACAAAAAAACAGCATTGAGTATTTGGGGACCCTCCTCGCGAAGGGTCTCCAGTGCCCGGGAGATATGATTTCGCACCGTGTTCTCCGACAACCCCAGATCCTGGGCTATCTCTTTATAGGACAAACCATCCCGTTTGGCCATCAGGAGGCACTGGCGACGCATTTCGGGCAGGGCGTCCACCGCAGCCCACAGGCGGGCCTCCCGCTCGGAGCGCCCGGCCGCCTCGTCGTCGGAGATGGGGCCGTCCCAGTCGCAGGGAAGGGTTTCCGTCCTGCCGGAGCGCCTCAGCGCATCGATGCACCGGTTCCGGACGGCCGCATACAACCACCCCTTGACATGGTTTACCGGCATCTCCTGCTGCCAAAGGGCCGTGAAGCTTTCCTGGACAATATCCTCCACGCCATCCGTATGGCCCAGGTAATGGAGCGCATACAGGCACAGAGGACGATAGTACATCCGGAAAGCAAGCTCTATTTCTTTTGACGGCAGCATTTCGGATGCAAAGATACGAAATAAAAGGCACCCCGGAAAAAACCGGAGTGCCCATTATAATGTCCTTATAATTATTTGGTTCCAAAAATGCGGTCTCCTGCATCTCCCAGACCGGGAACGATGTAGGCGTTCTCGTTCAGATGGTCGTCAACGGCGGCCAGGTAGATGTCAATGTCCGGGTGCTCCCTCTGTACTCGTTCAATGCCTTCCGGAACGCCCACCAGGCACATCAGGCGGATATTGGTGCAGCCCTTTTTCTTGAGCATGGTAAGGGCGTCAGAGGCGCTGCCGCCGGTGGCCAGCATAGGGTCTGTCACAATGACCATACGGGTGTTGATATCTTCCGGAAGCTTGCTGTAGTAAACCACGGGCTCGTGGGTTTCCTCGTTCCTATAAAGGCCGATATGACCTACCCTGGCCACGGGGACCAGCTCCAGCAAACCATCTACCATTCCCAGGCCGGCGCGCAGGATGGGGACGATGGCCAGCTTGCGGCCGCTCACCTGCCGGGCCGTCATCTTGCAGATGGGAGTTTCAATTTCAATGGGATCCAGGGGGATGTCCCTGGTTACCTCGTAACCCATCAGAAGGGATATTTCCTTTAGCAGCTGGCGGAAATCCTTGGATCCGGTTTCCTTGTTGCGCATGATGGACAGCTTGTGCTGCACCATAGGGTGGTTGATAATATGCAATTGGCTCATATCAGTTTTGGATATTGTGTTTTTCGAGATACAAATATAGCTAATCTATCCCGTTAAATGAATACATCCGTATTTTCTTTTTCAATATCCGGCATCAGCCTCCTGACCGCCTTGTGCTTATAGAAGAAACGGGCCGCAATGACACGGATCACCGTATACACGGGAATGCCCATGAGCAGGCCCACGGTACCTCCCAGCTTGCCGGCAATGAGCAGGACAATGAAGATTTCCAGCGGCGTGGACTTGATACTGGTAGAGTAGATGAGCGGCTGATACACGAAGTTATCAATGAGCTGGGCCGCCAGCATCACGCCCAGTACAATCAGGGCAAAAGCCCAGATGGGAACGGCCAGGCCCACTCCGGCGCCATACTTAAGCACCACGCACAGCAGCACGCCAATGACTTCTCCCATGAGCGGTCCCACGTAAGGGATGATATTGAGGATACCGGCGATGAAGGCAATACCCAGGGCATACTGCGGGCCCACACGGGCAATGAGCCACAGTCCCAGGAAATCTACCAGAATAACGCCGGCCACCTCAATCACCAGGCCCAGGAAATAACGGGACAGCAGATGGGTGATCTCTCCCAGGGTCTTGTCTACGGATGCTTCAATACTGTCCGGAACCAGGGCACTGATAATCTTGGTGAACAGATGGTCGTCTTTGACAAAGAAGAAGGAGATGAACACCACGGAGAAGATGCCCACGGCAATGCCGGCCGTCACAGAGGCCACCGAACCCAGCAGGGTGGTCACGTTGTTGACACTCATCACGGAACGGATTTGCTCCAGGAGGAAGGACACAATGTTGAACTTGGGTCCCAGGCTGGGGAAAACACCCCGGAGGCCATCGTTAATCTGGTCCAGGAGGGAGTTGTAAGGCACATTACTCGCATTCATCGCAGAGGCTTCCCGCACAATGTGCACCACCACCGGGACGATCTGAGTAACCGTAAAGGACAGGACGCCCATGATGACGATGATGGTGATCACGGCCAGCAGGGAATCCGGCAGCTGTTTCCCGCGGATCTTGATCTTGCGCATCAATTCCATGAGAGGATGGCCGATGAGGGACACCACAAAGGCGAGCAGGATATAAATGAGCACGCTCCTGAAATACCAGCATGCCCCCAGAATAACGCCCATGACGGCCACATTCATGATCCATCCGGCCAGCAGTTCCGAGTTCTTTTTGCTTTCCATGCCTGAGACTGTTATTAATTA
>CAMVJR010000085.1 GCA_947167855.1 uncultured Bacteroidales bacterium | reverse complement strand
TACGGATGGTGTTACCGGCACCCGGAGCACCACTGCCCGAGGTAACCACGACACCAGCGCTCTTACCCTGCAGGAGGGAAGTGGGTGAGGTGGCGATACCCTTGTTAATCTGGTCGGCCTTCACGGTGGAGACCGAACCGGTCATATCGCTTTTCTTCACGGTACCGTAACCGATGACCACAACCTCGTCCAGGAACTCGACGTCCTCGGAGAGGGTAATGGTAGCGGGAACAGCGTTGGCCGCGAAGGTTTGGGTGGCGTAACCGATGCAGGAGATCTCAATCACTGCATTGGGGCCGGAAACGGTGAGGGCGTAGTCGCCGTCAATTCCGGTGGTGGTACCATTGGTGGTACCCTGCTCCAGAATAGTGGCTCCAATCACGGGGCCAAGGGCGTCTACTACCACACCTTTAACCTGGTATCCGCCCTGGGCGAACACCGTTGCGCAGGCTGCTAGCAGAACTGCGAGGGAGGTTAAAATCCTTTTCATTAGTGTGTTAATTGGTTAATTATTTGGTTTTGATGAATTTCACGCTTGCTGCGCCCAGTACCAGGAAGAGACCTGCCATGAGCATCATGGCCGGCTGGCTTCCGCCCACCAGGCTCAGGACGGCACCACCCGTAGCAGCTGCCACAATCTGGGGCAGGCAGATGGTGCAGTTGAACAGGCCCAGGTAGCTGCCCATATAGGGGCTTCCCTCCAGCGCGTTGGTGAGGAGGGTGAAGGGCAGGGCCAGCATGGCGGCCCAGGCTGCTCCAATGAGGAAATAGCTCACGAACAGCAGGTACTGGTTGTGGATAAAGAATACGGAAGCAAAGCCCACGGCGCCAATCAGAAGAGACACTACATAGCTAAGCTTGATGTTCTTGAAACGGGGCAGCACGGCGGCCCACACCAGGGAACCCACAGCCTGCACGGCAAAGAGCACGCCCACCCAGTTACCGGCGTCCTGATAGGCCTCGGAGGTGGTGTCCAGGTTGTGCCACACATTATCGGCAATGGCGCCATTGGTGTACGTCCACATATAGAGGAAGGCGGCCCAGCAGAAGAACTGCACCAGACCCACCGTCCAGAAAGTGGCGGGGGCCTTGGTGAGGAGCTTGAGCAGACCGGCGTCGTTTTTCTTTTCGGCTTCGGCCTGGAGGTCGATTCCGTGGAACTCGGCGTACTCCTTGGGAGGCATCTCCTTCACACGCAGGAAGGTGTACATCACGCAGAGGATGAGGATGGCAGCACCCACATAGAAGCTGTAAATGACGCTGTCCGGAATCACACCCTTGGGAGCGGTGTTGGCAATGCCGATCCAGGTAAAGAGGATGGGGAAGATATAGCCCATGAGGGAACCGGCGTTGCACAGGAAGCTCTGAATGCTGTAGGCCTGGGTCTTCTGCTTTTCGTTCACCATCTCTCCTACCATCATCTTGAAGGGCTGCATGGCCACATTAATAGAGGTATCCAGGAAGATCAGGGAGAACAGGCCGAACCACATGGCCATATTCAGGCCCAGGAACAGGCGGGCGCTGAACTGAAGCGAACCGGCGTTGGGCAGCATCAGCATCACCAGCACGGCGATGATGGCTCCAACCAGGAGGTAGGGCTTTCTTCGGCCCATCTTGCACCAGGTACGGTCGCTATATTTTCCTATGAGCGGCTGAACGATCATTCCCATCAGCGGGGGAAGGATCCAGAAAAAAGAAAGCTGGTGAGGATCAGCGCCCAAAGTGGCGAAGATACGGCTGATATTGGCGCTCTGCAAGGCGTAGGCAATCTGCACCCCAAAGTAGCCAAAGCTCAAATCTACCAGCTGGCGGAAGGTTAGATCACGTTTTTGTGACATGGTTAGCGTGTGTTATTAAGCCTAAGCGGCAAACAAAAGTAGAAATAAATATTATGAATAAAGGTACGAACGGAGGCCATCCCCGCTGAATGGACATTTTTTTGCGACGAATGGAATTTCTATGTACATTTGCGTTGATGAAGATTAGACCCATAGACTGGATTATCCATGGTTTCGCGCTGTTGCACGTGGCCGTCAACGTGGTGTGCTCCCTCATGGGCATCCCGGACAGCATGTTCCTCACGGCCCTCACCATGGCCCTGGCCGTCATTATCTGCTACAGGGAAAACCTGACGGTAGAGATTACGGTAATGGCCCTCATCCTGGTCAACACCATGGGCTTTATCCTGGGTAACGTGGGTGCGCAGGTGCTGGTGGATATATTTCCCGCCCCGTGGCAACATGCCTTTACCACCTTCCTGGTTACGGAAATCCTGGGCTGGAGCCTCTACATCTTTGCCCACCGCATCTCTCCCTACGGCGCCGCCGGCTACGAACGGGACCAGTCGTGGTACGAGAATGCCGGCTGGCTGGTCACCGCTATCGCCATCGTCTTCGGCCTACGCCTTTACATCGGCCATTTCTATACCGGAAACCTGCTGCTGGAGAACTCCGGCGCCCTGATGGTGCTCATCCTTACCACCCTGCTGGCCTTGCTGTTCATGATCAACTCGGCCATCCGCATGCGGCGGGAGGTGTCGGTCCAGAGGACCCGCCGTCACGAGGCCGAATTCCGCTACATGACCCTCAAGCACCAGGTGAGCCCGCACTTCCTGTTCAACAGCCTCAACGTCCTGGACTCCATTGTGCAGGACGGCACGCGGGAAGAAGCCAGCGACTATATTCAGAAGATGGCCACCCTGTACCGCTACATCATGAAAAACGAGGGCAAGCGCCTGGTACCCCTGGCCGATGAAATTGTATTTGCCCGCACCTATCTGCAGCTCATCCAGATCCGCTTCCCGGTGGGTCTGGAGATCAATGACCTGGTGGGTCCCGAAGCCCCCGAAGGCTGGGTTGTACCCTGCACGCTGCAGCTGCTGGTAGAGAATGCCGTGAAGCACAATGCCGTATCGGCCCAGAACCCCCTGATTATTACCACCAGCACGGACGGCCAAACCTTTACCGTACGCAACAACCTTATTCCCAAGCTCACGCCCGTTGCCCGCCATACCGGCATCGGCCTGCAGTATATCCGCAACCAGTACAGGGATATTGCCGGGGAAGAAATTGAGGTGCTGGAAACGGCTGACTCCTTTTCGGTTACCATTCCCATCATCCAGGAATCCGAAGATTTTTTCGTACCTTTGCGCAACAATAATTGACCACGTATGAAAGCGCTCATCATAGAGGACGAACCCCGCGCCCGCCAACATATGATAAAGATTCTGGCCGACCATTTCCCCCAGGTGGAAGTGGTGGGAGCCCTGGGCTCCGTGGCCGAATCCGTGCAGTGGATCTCTTCCCAGCCGGCTCCGGACGTGATCTTCATGGACGTAGAACTGAGCGACGGCACCAGCTTCGATATCTTTACCCAGTTGGATATCCCCTCCCCCATCGTCATGACCACTGCATACGACCAGTACGCCGTTCAGGCCTTCGAGGTAAATGCGGTGGATTATCTGCTCAAGCCCATCGGCCTGCAAGAACTGCAGCGGGCCATTTCGCGCGTGGCTTCCGGCCAGGCGGTCAAGCCCTCCAACGAAGCCGTCCGCAATCTGATTGACCAGGTTCGCAAGGAGAAATTCCTCATCCGGATGAACAACCGCATTGTCCCGGTGCGCACGGCCGATATCGCCTACTTCTACTCGGAGGCCAAGAATTCCTTCATCGTTACCACCAGCGGCGCTTCGTACGTGATGGACGAGTCCCTGGATTCCATCGCCGGCGCGCTGGATCCTTCGGCCTTCTTCCGCATTTCGCGCAGCTGCATCATCTCGGAGGGTGTGATCGACTCCGTGTCCCGCCTCATCGGCGGCCGCCTGCAGGTCACCATCCGCCGCGGTCTCCCGGAGCTCACGGACTTCACCGTCTCCCGCGCCCGCGTAGACGATTTCCTCTCCTGGTTGGAACGGTAAATTATTACTGGAACAGATAAACGCAGAAGCCCAGGCCGAAAAGGAGGCTCAGGGCAAAGGTGGACATTACCAAAAGGGGCAGCATAGGATCCAGCGCGCGGTCTTCCCTTGTCCAGATGCTCTTCAGATGAATGATGTAAAGCGGCAGGGTAATTACCCACATCCAGTGCCAGAGGGAAGGCCAGCAAAGGAGGCAATAGGCTGCCATGCAGGCCCAACCAAGGCCGATAAGCACCGTCTGGTAAATGCGCGCCCGCTTGAGGCCCAGCTTGATGGCCACGGTGACGCGGTTGGCCGCGTCCGTTTTCATGTCCCGGATGTTGTTCACGTTGAGCACGCCCACGCTGAAGCAGCCCACGCCGGTGGCGGGTAGCAGCAGTTTCCAATGCAGGCCCACGCCCTTGGTGCAAACGAAGTAGGACCCCAGCACGGCCACCAGCCCGAAAAAGAGGAACACGTAGAAATCTCCCTTGGCGCGGTACCCGTAAGGGTTGTGGCCCAGGGTGTATTTCATGGCTCCGGCAATGGCGGCGGCGCCCAGCATGAGAACTAGGATGGCCGTCATGTCCCACAGCGTGCCGAAAGCCCGCCACGTCATAGCTGCGCCAAACACCATACAAAGCACCACGAACAGGCCGATGAGCTTTTTCATATCGGCCACCGTCATGCCTCCGCCAAGGATGCCGTACTGCGGCCCCTGCCTTTCGGCGGTGTCTGTGCCGCGAAGCACATCTCCCAGCTCGTTGGAAAGGTTGGAGAGAATCTGTAAGCAGGTGGTAGTGAGCACAATAAGGACAGCGGTCCAAGGGTCCACTTTCCAATCGGCCACGGCCAGAAGGATGCCCAGCAGCACCCCGGCGGCCGATAGCGGCAGGGTGCGAAGACGCATGGACTGTATGGCGGCTTTGAATGACATAATTAATCCAGTTTGAGAACGGCCATAAAGGCGCTTTGGGGAACCTGTACGGTGCCAATCTGGCGCATGCGCTTCTTACCTTCCTTCTGCTTTTCCAGCAGCTTGCGCTTACGGGTAACGTCACCGCCGTAGCACTTGGCGGTCACATCCTTGCGCACCTGGCGCACGGTCTCACGGGCAATGATCTTGGCGCCGATGGCCGCCTGCACGGCAATGTCAAACTGCTGGCGGGGGATCAAATCCTTGAGCTTGAGGCAGATCTTGCGGCCAAACTCGTAGGCGTGGTCCTCGTGGATCAAAGTCGAAAGGGCATCGGCCGGGTCTCCATTCAAAAGGATATCCAGTTTCACCAGCCGCGCCGGGCGGAAGTCCGTCACGTGGTAGTCAAAGGAAGCATAGCCCTTGGAGATGGACTTTAACTTGTCGTAGAAGTCAAACACCACCTCGGACAGCGGGAGGTCATAATTGAGCTCCACGCGGTCGGTTGTGATATAATGCTGGCCGATGAGCGTTCCGCGCTTGTCCATGCACAGTTTCATGATGGGACCGTAGAAATCGCTCTTGGTGATAATCTGGGCGCGGATATAGGGCTCTTCGATATGGTCGATGATGGTGGCCGAAGGTAGTCCGGACGGGTTGTGGACGTCCATCACCTCTCCCTTGGTGGTATATACCTTATAAGATACGTTGGGCACGGTGGTGATCACGTCCATGTTGAACTCACGGAACAGGCGCTCCTGCACAATCTCCAGGTGCAGCAGGCCCAGGAAACCGCAGCGGAAACCGAAGCCCAGGGCCAGCGAGCTCTCGGGCTCGTAGGTGAAGGAGGCGTCGTTGAGCTGGAACTTCTCCAGCGTGGCGCGGAGCTCTTCAAACTTGGAGGCGTCTACCGGATACAGACCGGCGAACACCATGGGCTTCACCTCCTCGAAGCCGGCGATGGCCTGCTTGCAAGGGTTCTCCACATGCGTGATGGTGTCACCCACCTTCACTTCCACGGCAGCCTTGATACCGGTGATGATGTAACCCACGTCTCCGGCTTTTACCTCTCCGGTGGGGTTCAGCTTGAGCTTGAGGTTGCCCACTTCTTCGGCCTCATACTCGTTGCCGGTGGAGAAGAATTTCACTTTGTCCCCGGTCCGGAGGGATCCATTCACCACTTTGAAGTACGCGATAATGCCGCGGAACGGGTTAAAGACGGAGTCAAAGATGAGGGCCTGCAGGGGGGCCGAAGGGTCACCCTTGGGGGCGGGAACCTTATCCACAATGGCATCCAGCACGGCCTGCACGCCTTCTCCGGTACGGGCCGATACACGCAGCACGTCCTCCGGCTCGCAGCCCAGAAGGTCGCAGACCTGGTCCGTTACCACTTCCGGCTGGGCGCTGTCCATATCAATCTTGTTGAGCACGGGGATAATCTCCAGCGAGTGGTCGATGGCCTGGTATAGGTTGGAGATGGTCTGGGCCTGGATACCCTGGGAGGCATCCACCACCAGCAGGGCTCCCTCGCAGGAGGCGATGGAACGGGACACTTCGTAGGAGAAGTCCACGTGGCCGGGGGTATCGATAAGGTTGAGCCGGTAGGTCTGGCCGTCTCGCACGTAATCCATCTGGATGGCGTGGCTCTTGATGGTGATTCCCTTCTCGCGTTCCAGGTCCATGTCGTCCAGTACCTGGTTTTCCATCTCGCGGGCACTCAGGGTTTGGGTGAGCTCCAGCAGGCGGTCGGCCAGGGTGGATTTACCGTGGTCAATATGGGCAATGATGCAGAAATTGCGGATATTCTTCATAGTCTGCAAAGATACGCATTTTGCAAATAATGGCAATACAGAGCACCACCTGCGACATGAAATGCACCGCAGGGCTAGATTTCGTGCACGGGGTTGGTAATTCGGCGTAATTTGATTATTTTTGTAATTCCACAGAAACTATTTTTATGGCAAAATCTATTGAAGAGCTCAAAGGCATAGCCACGCAGGTGAGAAGGGATATCCTGCGCATGGTGTGTGCCGCCAAGTCCGGTCATCCGGGCGGATCCATGTCTTCCACAGACATTCTCACGTACCTGTACTTTAACCAGATGAAGCACGACCCCGCCTCCTGGACGCGTAGCGGCAAGGGGCAGGACATGTTTGTCCTGAGTGCCGGACACCTCACGCCCGTGTACTATTCCGTGCTCGCCCGCACCGGTTACTTCCCGGTGAGCGAACTGGCCACCTTCCGTCTGATGGGTACCCGCCTGCAGGGTCACCCGTCGGTGCGCAAGGAGCTTCCGGGCGTTTTCCAGGCATCCGGCTCGCTGGGCCAGGGCCTGAGCGCCGCCGCCGGCATGGCCCAGGGCAAGAAACTGGACGGAGATCCCAACTTTGTGTACTGCCTCTGCGGAGACGGAGAGAGCGAGGAAGGCCAGATCTGGGAAGCCGGCATGTTTGCCGTGCACCAGAAGCTGGACAACCTCATTGCCATGACAGACTGGAACGGCAAGCAGATCGACGGCCCCGTGGAAGAGGTTTCCGGCATCGGAGACCTGGCCGCCAAGTGGGAAGCCTTTGGCTGGAACGTCATCACGGCCGACGGCCACGACTTCGAGAGCATTGCCAAGGCCTTTGAACTGGCCACCGCCGCCAAAGGCAGCGGAAAGCCCACCATGATCCTCTTCCAGAGCGACATGGGCCACGGCGTAGACTTCATGGCCGGCACCCACAAGTGGCACGGTTCCGTGCCCAAGCCCGAGCAGCTGGAAGACGCCCTCAAACAGTTAGGTGAAACCCCCTTAGGAGATTTTTAGTATGAAAAAGTATACAGATACAGGAAAGAAAGACACCCGCAGCGGGTTTGGTGTAGGCCTTCTGAAGGCCGGACAGGCCGATAAGCGCGTAGTAGCCATGACGGCAGACCTCAAGGGCTCCCTCAAGATGGATGCCTTCGCCGCCGAATTTCCGGAGCGTTTTGTCCAGTGCGGCATTGCCGAAGCCAATATGGTGGGCGCTGCCGCCGGCCTCGCCATCACCGGAAAGATTCCCTTCATCGGCTCCTTCGCAGAATTTGTCACCGGCCGTGTGTACGACCAGATCCGCCAGGAAGTGGCCTACGGCAACACCAATGTGAAGATTGCCTCCTCCCACGCCGGCATCACCCTGGGTGAAGACGGTG
>CAMVJR010000084.1 GCA_947167855.1 uncultured Bacteroidales bacterium | reverse complement strand
TCCTGAGCTCGCTGCTGGGCGGCGTGCTGGGCATCCTGTTCCTCATTCCGTTCCGCAAATACTTTGTCAAGGAAATGCACGGGAAGTATCCCTTCCCGGAGGCTACCGCCACCACGCAAGTGCTCATCAGCGGTGAGGGCGGCGGCTCCAGCGCCAAGACCCTCATCACGGCCGGTCTCATCGGCGGTCTGTACGACTTTGCCGCAGCCACCTTTGGAACCTGGGCCGAGACCATCTCCACCACGGTGATGGGCTGGGGTGCCGCCGTGGCCGACAAGGCCAAGGTGGTGCTCAAGATGAACACCGGCGCTGCCGTGCTGGGCCTGGGCTATATCATCGGCCTTAAATATTCCTTCATCATCTGCTGTGGCTCGCTGCTGGTGTGGCTGGTCATCATTCCCCTGATGAACCTCATCTGGGGGGCCGATGTCATCGACCTCATGGGCACCGGCATCACCACCACCATCGGCCAGATGGCTCCGGAAGAGATTTTCAAGACGTATGCCCGTCATATCGGCATCGGTGGTATCGCTACCGCCGGCATCATCGGCATTGTGAAGAGCTTTGGCGTGATCAAGAGCGCCGCCGGCCTGGCCGTGAAGGAGTTCAAGCGCAAGCCGGGCACCCTGGACGAGAAAGCCCTGCGCACGGAGGAAGACCTCCCCATGAAGAACATCGTCTTTGGCGTGGTGATCGCCCTGCTGGGCATCTTCGCCTTCTTTGCCTTTGGCGGCGTGGTCAATAATGTCTGGCAGGCCCTGATCGGCCTGCTGGTGGTGGCCATCGTGTCCTTCCTGTTCACCACCGTGGCCGCCAACGCCATTGCCATCGTGGGTTCCAACCCCGTGAGCGGCATGACGCTGATGACCCTGATCATCGCTTCCCTCATCCTGGTGGCTGTGGGCCTCAAGGGCAACGCCGGTATGGCCGCTGCCCTCATCATCGGCGGCGTGGTTTGCACGGCGCTTTCCGTAGCCGGCTCCTTTATCACGGACCTCAAGATCGGTTATTGGATTGGCTCTACGCCCAAGGTTCAGGAAGGCTGGAAGTTCCTGGGTGTGGCGGTCTCTGCCGTTACGGTCTGCGGCGTGATGCTGATTCTCAACAAGACGTATGGTTTCACCGGAGACAATGCCCTGGTGGCCCCTCAGGCCAATGCCATGGCGGCTGTGATCCAGCCCATGTTCTCCGGCGGCGGCGCACCCTGGCTGCTGTACGGCATTGGTGCCGCCATTGCCCTGATCCTCAATTTCTGCAAGGTTCCGGCCCTGCCGTTCGCCCTGGGTATGTTCATCCCCATCGACCTCAACCTGCCCCTGCTGGTGGGTGGCGCCATTTCCTGGTATGTGAGCACCCGCTCCAAGGATGCCGCCGTCAACTCGGCCCGTATGGAGAAGGGCACCCTCATCGCTTCCGGTTTCATTGCCGGCGGCGCCCTCATGGGTGTGGTGAGTGCCATCCTCAAGTTTGCCAACGTGGATCTTTTTCTGTCCGACTGGGCCGCCAACTACGGCGAGGCCGTGGCTATTGTGCCCTTCATCGGCATTATTGTGTATATGATTTTAGCTTCAATGAAAGATGGAAAAGCTGTTAAATAGATTTTTGCGCTATGTAAGCGTGGACACGCAGTCCAACGAGGAGTCGGAGACCCAGCCCTCGGCCGCCAAAGAATGGGACCTTCTCAAGATGCTGGAGACCGAACTCAAGGCCCTGGGTGTAGAGGTAACCCTGGATGAATATGGCTATGTAATGGCTTCCATCCCGTCCAACCTGGACAAGGAAGTGCCCGCCGTGGGCTTCATCGCCCACGTGGACACCGCCCCCGATGCCAGCGGCGCCAATGTGAAGCCCCAGCTGGTGGAGAACTATGACGGCAAGGCCATCGACCTCAAGGGCGTTCCCGGCCTGCAGCTCAAGCCGGAAGAGTTCCCCGAAATGCTGCACTATGTGGGTCAGACCCTCATCACCACGGACGGTACCACCCTCCTGGGAGCCGACGACAAGGCCGGTGTGGCAGAGATTATGAATGCCGTCCAGTACATGGTGGAGCACCCCGAGTTCAAGCACGGCAAAATCTGCATCGGCTTTACTCCCGACGAGGAGATCGGCCGCGGTGTGGTCAAGTTTGACGTTCCCCGTTTTGGGGCCACCTTTGCCTACACCATGGACGGTGGCGAGGTGGGCGAGCTGGAGTTCGAGAACTTCAACGCCGCCAGCGCCAAGATCCATATCCAGGGCCGCAACGTGCACCCCGGCTATGCCAAGGGCAAGATGAAAAACGCCATCCTCATTGGCCAGGAGCTCAATGCCCTCCTGCCCGTGGACCAGCGTCCGGAGTACACGCAGGATTACGAGGGCTTCTTCCACATCATCTCCTTCAAGGGATCCGTTGAGGAGGCCGATTTCGCCTACATCATCCGGGACCACGACCGCGCCAAGTTCGAGGCCAAGAAGACGCTCATCCAGCAGGTGGTGGATTTCATCAATGTGAAGTATGGGGAAGGCACCGCCACGGTAGTGGTCAAAGACCAGTACTACAACATGCGGGAGCAGGTGGAGCCCCACTACCACATCATTGACAAGGCGGTGAAGGCCATGGAGATGGCCGGTGTCAAGGCCAAGATCCAGCCCATCCGCGGCGGTACCGACGGCGCCAACCTCTCCTTCAAGGGCCTCCCTTGCCCCAACATCTTTGCCGGTGGTCTCAACTTCCACGGCAAAATGGAGTTTGTACCCCTGGAGAGCATGGAAAAGGCTTCCCAGGTAATCCTGAACATCATTTCCCTCTTTGCAGAGTAAGTGATAGAGGTAGATGTCCTGGTTGCCGGCGCCGGTCCGGCCGGCAGTACCTGCGCATATCTTCTGCAGCAGGCCGGACATTCCTGCCTTTTGACAGACCCCGCTGAGTTCCCCCGCGACAAGATTTGTGGCGGGGGACTTACGCCTCGGGGCTGGGCCATCCTGGACCGCCTGTATCCCCAGCTGAACTACGACTACATACCCGTACACTGGGCCCACCTGTACATCAACGGCAAGTACCGGGGCAAATACCACATGGAAAAAGAAATCCGGGTGGTCGCCCGCCGATCCTTTGACCAGCTGCTGCTGGACGAGTATCTAAAGTTGGGCGGCCGGCTCCTGAAAGACCGCGTGCGGGAAGTCCGGGAGCGGGAGGATGGCTCCATTGAAGTGACGCTGGCGTCCGGAGAAACCGTCCACTGCCGCTATCTGGTAGGGGCCGACGGGGCCAACAGCCGTGTGCGGCAGTACCTCAATCCCGCCAGCAAGCCCCGGGTGCTCATCTTTGAGCAGTATAACCAGCGCTCGGGAACGGACGAGATTACCTTTGAGCTGGCCAACAAGTACAAAAACGGCTACTACTATCTCTTCCCCAACCGGGACCACGACATCCACGGCTACTGCGAGCTGGATACCAGCCGGGAGAAGTTTGCCGGCGTGCTGGAAGCCTTTGGCGTAGAAAAGACCAAGACGCTGGGCGCCTTCATCACTACGGAGATAGACTACCCTTTCCATCCCCGTATCCTGCTGGTGGGGGATGCCGGGTGCTGGTGCGACTGCCTGTCCTACGAGGGCATCTACTTTGCCCTGGCCACCGGCGAGAATGCCGCAAGGGCCATTCTGGAGAATCGGCCCTTTGAAGAGGTCAACGCCCCCATCCTGGCAAAAAAGCTTCACCGCAACAAGGCGGCGAAGCTTCTCTACAATCCTATTGGTCTGGCGGTGGTGAAACTTATTTCACGTCATCCGGACCGGACAGAGCGGATCCTGAATCGATATCTGCAATAAGCCGCTTGAACCGGGCCTGGATATGATCCAGGCAAAGGTTGCCCAGGGAGCCTTCGTGCGTGTGGTGAAGTTCACCGGAGAAGTGGAAGGTTCCGTTCTGGACGGCCTGACCCACCTGTTTGTAAGCATCGCGGAAAGGAACGCCGGCAGCCACCAGGCGGTTCACCTCCTCTACGCAGAAAGCCGTTTCGTACAGCGGACGGCTCATGAGGTCCTTGGTGACGGTGATGCCCGGAAGGGCAAAGATGAGGATGTCCAGGCAGCTGTCCATCTCGTCAAAGAGGGGCAGGTACAGTTCCTTGAGCAGCTGCATGTCGCGGGCATAGCCGGAGGGCAGGTTGCCGGTCACCAGACGGATGTCGTTGGGAATGCCCTGCAGGCGGTTGCAGTGGGCCCTCAGGAGCTCAAACACGTCCGGATTCTTCTTCTGCGGCATGATGCTGGAGCCGGTGGTGTAGGCGTCCGGCAGGTGGATGAAGCCAAAGTTCTGGCTGGTGAACAGGCAGCAGTCGGTGGCAAATTTGCCCACGGTCTCGGCCAGGCAGGCATAGGCAAAAGCCACCATGCGTTCGCAGCGGCCGCGGCCCATCTGGGCATAGATGGAGTTGTAGGCCAGGCTGTCAAATTCCAGCAGGTTGGTAGTACGCTTGCGGTTAAGGGGGGCCGATGAGCCATACCCCGCCGCCGATCCCAGCGGATTGCGACCGTTCACCTCCCAGGCCGCCTTCAGCTGCACCAGGTCGTCGCAGAGGCTTTCGGCATAGGCGCCAAACCACAGGCCGAAGGAAGAAGGCATGGCCACCTGCATGTGCGTATAGCCGGGCATGAGGACGTCCTTGAGCTCATCGGCCCTCTGGATAAAGAGGTCAAAGAGCCGGGAGACTTTCTCCAGCGTCCGACGGATGCGCGCGCGGGTGAACAGTTTGATATCTACGGCCACCTGGTCGTTGCGGGAACGGCCGGTGTGGACTTTCTTGCCCAGCGGTCCCAGGCGGGCTTCCACCTCGGAATGCACGTCTTCTCCATGAATCTCAAATTTGCCTTCCAGGGCCTCCTGGTGGAGCTTTTTCAGGGCGGGTTTGAGCTGGTCGTACTCCTGAGGAGCCAGCAGTCCCACCTCCTTGAGCATGGTGATGTGCGCCAGCGTGCCCTCTATGTCAAAGGCGGCCAGCAGCAGATCCAGCTCGCGGTCTTTTCCCACGGTAAAGGCGTCTACCTCCGGGGCGTTGTCAAATCCTTTATCCCAAATTTTCATACTTTGAGTCCATCCAAAAGTTGTACATAAATGTCGGTGGCCTTGTCAATGTCGGCCATGTCCACATACTCGTCGGCCGTATGGGAGCGGGACGAGTCGCCGGGCCCGATCTTGACGGTAGGGAAGCGGCAGAGGGCCTGGTTGGAAAGGGTGGGCGACCCCACGGTGGGGATGCCCAGCTCCCGGGCGCGCTGCACCAGCGGATGGTCTTCGGCTATGGAAGACCCGCAGAGGCGGGTGGAGCGGGCCTCCAGCTCGCAGGGAGCTTCGGCCTTGATCATCTCCAGCAGCTCCTCGTTGGTGTACAGGCCGTTGGAGCGGATGTCCACCACAAAGGTGCAGATGTCGGGGATCACGTTGTGCTGCGTGCCGGCCTGGATCTGCGTCACGGTCATCTTGACGGGGCCCAGCAGGGGGGATACCTTGTTAAACTGTTTGTTCCGGAACCAGTCGATGGCCGGAAGCGCCTGGTAGATGGCGTTGATGCCGGTATTGCGGGCGGCGTGTCCGGCCTTGCCCTTTACCGAGCAGTCCAACACCATCAGGCCCTTTTCGGCTACGGCCATCTCCAGGGAGGTGGGTTCTCCACATACCCCAAAGGCAATGGGTCCGCAGGTGGCCTCCATCTCCGCGAGGGAGATCTCCAGCCCTTTGCGGCCGCTGGTTTCTTCTTCGGCCGAAAGGGAAAGGATGAGGGTGTAGGGCTGCGGCTTGGCAATCAGCTTTTTGTAGGCGGCGATGAGGGCTACCACGGAGGCGCCGTCGTCATTGCTTCCCAGACCGTACAGGCGACCGCCTTCCTCCGAGGGGGTGAAGGGGTCCCGGGTCCAGCCGGTAACGGGCTTTACGGTGTCTATATGGGCGTCTATCAGGACGGCCGGCCCCGTCCCGTGGCAGCACCAGAGGTTGTTGCCGCAGCGGTGGGGGGACAGGCCTTCTTCCGTGAGCCAGGTCTGCAGGAAATCGGCCACGGCCGACTCGTCCCGGCTCAGGGAGGGGATGGCTATCAGTTTCTGAAGGAGGTCAATCATAGGATTTCGTCCTCGTGCCGGTTGTAGTAGACGCGCAGCGGCGTAGACAGCACCTTGATGAAGCCTTTGGCGTCTTCGGCCGTCCAGCCTTTCTGCATTTCTCCGTACTCTCCGAACTTGGTCTTGACCAGGTCGTTGGCGCTTTCCACGCCCACGGTCTCAAACTGCTTGGGACCGTAGTTCACAATCACGGTACCGGTCACGTTGCGCTGGCTGGATTCCAGCATGGCCTCGATGTCCCGCATCACGGGTTCCAGGTACTGGCTCTCGTGCAGGAACATGCCGTACCAGGTGCCCACCTGGTCTTTCCAGTACTGCTGCCATTTGGACAGGGTGTATTTCTCCAGGTACTTGTGGGCGGCAATGATGAGCATGGGGGCGGCGGCCTCAAAGCCCACGCGGCCCTTGATGCCGATGATGGTGTCTCCCACGTGGATGTCGCGGCCCAGGCCGTAACCGTCCACAGCGGCCTCCAGGGCCTGGATGGCGGCTACGGGGGAGGCAAAGGTCTTTCCGTCCACGGAGACAATCTGGCCTTTCTCAAAGCCAATCTTCACGGTCTGGTTGCCCGTCTTGGTGCAGGGTTTCAGGTAGGCCGATTCCGGCAGTCCCTGGGCCGAATCCAGCAGCTCGCCGCCGCAGATGGAGGTGCCCCAGAGACCCACGTTGTAGGAATACTTGAGTTTGGCAAAGTCGGCCGGGAAGCCGTGCTGGTTCAGGTAGTCCACCTCTTCCTGGCGGGTGAGGGCCTTGTCGCGGGTGAGGGTGATGATCTGCATCTCCGGGCACATCACCTGGAAGGTCATGTCAAATCGCACCTGGTCGTTGCCGGCGCCGGTAGAGCCGTGGGCTATGGCATCGGCCCCGATCTCCTTGGCGTAGCGGGCGATGGCGATGGCCTGGAAGATACGCTCCGAAGATACGGAGATGGGATAGGTTCCGCCGCGGAGGACGTTGCCGTATACCATATATTTAAGGCTCTTGGCATAATATTCATCCTTCACGTCCAGGGCAACGAATCCCTTGGCGCCCAGCTTGTAGGCGTTTTCTTCGTTCTTGGCCAGCTGGGCCGGGGAGAAACCACCGGTATCTGCGCAGGCGGCGTACACTTCGTGACCCTGGTTGGCCAGGTACATAACGGTATAGGAGGTATCCAGACCTCCGCTGTAGGCAACTACGATTTTCATATGATTACTCTTGTTTTGATTTCGGGGAAAAAGGGAACTAAGGCATCCAGGACTTCTGCCTGGGTGGCATCGACACGGCCGATCAGGAGAATGGTGTCATCTCCGGCCAGGGTGCCGATGATGGGGGACAGGACCTGCGTGTCAATGAGGGCGGCGACGGCGCTGGCCATGCCGGGCCGCGTCTTGATTACGGCCATCTGGCCGGAGAACTGAATCCGGAGGACGCCGGACGACAGGTCGGTGGTGGGGAGGTGGTTCTTGACAGGCACAACATAGCCTTCTCCGGGTATCTTGGAGATTTTGAGGGAGTTGAGGTCCCGGGAGAGGGTGGCCTGTGTGGAAGAGATCCCCGCCTCGCGAAGCCGGCGGGCTAATTCTTCCTGGCTGTACACCGGCCCGGACTGGATGATATCCAGGATGGCTTGCTGTCTGAGTTTGGTACTGCTCTGCATTTTATTGTATAAATATCCAATTCGGCCGCAAATATATGAATATTTATCGAAAAAACTTGCATATCTTAATAAAATATTTGTATTTTTGTGCCCGAAAAGTTGATACGACCTTATGGAAATCGAAGTGATGGTGGCGCAGGAGTGCCACACGGCCTATGCAGAGGCCATTTGTGAAGAGATTTACATATCTTCCTTAGAGAGGAAGACCGGTATCGCCAACCGTACGCCCGACTACATCAATGAAAAGATCCGGGCAGGTAAGGCAGTGATTGCCCTGACGGACGAAGGCGAGTTTGCCGGCTTCTCCTATATAGAATCGTGGGGCGGCAAGAGCTTTGTGGCCAACTCGGGTCTGATTGTGGCCCACAAGTTCCGCGGAATGGGCATTGCCAAGCGCATCAAGGAGCAGACGTTCATCCTCTCCCGGAAGCTCTTCCCGGATGCCAAGATCTTCTCCATCACCACCGGATCGGCCGTGATGAA
>CAMVJR010000083.1 GCA_947167855.1 uncultured Bacteroidales bacterium | reverse complement strand
CAGCGCCTATGCCCTCATCTTCTGGATCCAGAACATCGGCCTGTGGCTGTTCCCCATGCTCATTGGCAAGGTGCTGGACAAGACCAACCCCGGCGTTACGGATCCCACCCAGTTCAACTATACGGCTCCGCTGGTGATGCTGGCCCTGCTGGGCGTCGCCGCCCTGGTGCTGGGTCTCGTCCTCAAGGTGGTGGACAAAAAGAAAGGACTGGGACTGGAGCTGCCTAACATAACGGCTGAGTAATGACCTCTCCCGCCGCTCAGAAATTCTACAGGTCAGCTTCTTGGATAGTGCTGGCCTGTTTGGTAGTACCGATGTTCGCATCGTACTACTTTGACGACATGTTCTCCAGCATCTCGTACCTATTCGAGAACGCATCGCTTACGGAGCTGGGCTGGGATGCCGCCGGATACGGCCTGTACGCCAGCGGTTACAGTGTCCTGTGCGTCTTCGGCGGTCTGGTGATTGGCGGCATCCTGCTGGACAAGTGGGGCGTCCGCTTCTCGGGAACGCTGTTCGTGCTCATGATGGCCGGTGGTGCCGGCCTCGTGACCTGGGCCCTGCTCAGCGGCTCGGCAGCCTCCCTTACCGTGGCCTATGTGGGCGTGATGCTCTTCGGCCTCGGTAGCGAGATTGCCGGAACGGCCGTTACGCGAAGCATCGCCCGCTGGTTCAAAGGCGGCCCCATGGCCTTTGCCATGGGCATCCAGCTGGCCATCGCCCGGTTGGGCACGGCCTTCGCGCTAGTGCTTTCTCCCAGGCTGGTGCAGCAGCAGGCCAACCACGTCTACACCCTGGCCGAAACCGCCCGTCCCGCCCTGGTGGGCATGGGCCTGATGGCCCTGGGCCTCATTCTGTGGGGCGTCTTTGTAGCGCTGGATGCATCGGCCGGTAAAACCCGCCAGGAAGAGATTGACTCCCTCAAATCCAAGACGCCGGACAGCGCTTCTTCGCCCGCCGGCGCCCCGGAGGACGAGTTCCATTTCTCCGATATCCTCCACGTGCTGGGCAACCGCAACTTCTGGCTCCTGGGCCTGCTGTGCGTGCTGTTCTACAGCAGCGTGATCGCCTTCAAGAAGTTTGCCGGCGCCATCCTCATCCCCCGCTTTGACATTCCCGCCCAGGCGGCCGGATGGATGATCTCCATGCTGCCTTTCTCCACGGTCATCTTTGCGCCGCTGTTCGGTATTCTGGTGGACAAGGTGGGCAAGGGTACCCGCTGGATGATGGTGGGAGCCATCCTGGCCCTCATCGCCCATCTGCTGCTGGCCTTTGCTCCGGCCGGCGTGCCCTTCTGGGGCTACCTGGCCATGGTGTTCCTGGGCTTTGGTTACTCCCTGGTCCCGGCCGCCCTCTGGCCCTCCGTGCCCAAGATTGTGCCGGACAAGGTGCTGGGAACCGCGTATGCCCTCACCAACTGGGTCCAGAACCTGGGTCTGCTCAGTTTCAAATGGCTTTCGGGCGTCATCCTGGGAACCGGTGAGGAAGGCCCCGTACACGTTGAGATGATGTTCAGCGCCCTCTGCGTCTTTGCCGTGCTGGTGGCGGTCATCTTCTGCCGCGCATCGGCCCGCCACCCCGAGCTCCAGCTGGACCAGCCCAATAAGTAGGGACGGCCCTTTCCCCTTACGCCGCAGCAAGCAGTTTCGCGCAAAAACGCTTGCCGCGGCGTACTGCGTAACGTGACCGCAAGCAAAAAACGCCAAAAGCGCGTGCTGTCATGCGCCTAATCGACTGATTGTACGGGTGATAGGGCACAATTATTAGCTCTTGATATAACCAATAATTACCCGTTTCTTTGTCTTATGAATAATAGACAAGAACGCGAACAATACCGTGCAGGTGGGAAAGGTTATTATCACCTTTGCACAGATGGACTGAAAGAGGGCTTGATCTTCCATCAAGATGATCAATATGCATACGGAATGATACTGCTAGGGCTCGTCAGCCTTCGGTTCCATCTTACCATTTATGCCTTTGCACTTATGCCCAATCATCTTCACTTGATTGTAGAAGGGACCGGGGCCAACTGCCTGGACGCTTTCGATTACCTGAAGCATAAACTGTCCGAAAGACTTAAGCGGGACGGTTGCGCTCCTCTTCCGGAGAACTATTGGTTCAAATTGGTCAAGATTGAAAATGAAGAACAGCTCAAGCGGGAGATTATCTACGTCCTGCGAAACCCTCTTGAGAAAGGGAACGGAACCGTTGGAGGATACTTATGGGCAAGCGGGTGGCTCTATTTCTCCAATTTAGCCAAGGCGATGGGCGGGACCTTGGCCGGGGAAATGTCCAAAAGGAGTAAAATCAAATACTTCACCACGGAGCAGACCATCCCAGACCATTGGCGCGTACACCCCTACTTGGGTTTGCTACCGGACAGTTTTGTGGACACAACGCTGGTAGAACGGCTCTTCCCTTCTCCCAAAGACCTCCAGACGGCACTGGTCAAAGACTATGAGGTGTACTTTCAGATGGCCCGCCGCTTGGGAGAACTCTACGAATTCAGCAAAACCGAAATCTCCGGAATCGTGAATCAGACCCTCCAGAAACGGTTTGGCGGAAGAAGCTTAATGGAACTCACTGAGCAGGATAAGGGAAAGATGGCCCTTATCTTGAGCCGGGAATACGGCCTCACTTCTTACCAGATATCCAAATCCATTTTCTTAAAGGAACTGGTTGTACGCCAATTCCTCTCATCCAAAGAACTTCGTTAACCTGGCAGCCAGCACTTTTGCCCAAAAACGCTGGCTGCGGCGTTCTGCGTAACGTGACAGCAAGCAAAAAACGCCAAAAGTGCGGGTTGTCAGGTATGGAAGGAGATATTCCTTTATTTCCGGCGGGAACGGCGGGGACGACGCTCGCGCTGAGCCATGGCGCGTTCCATATCGGCCTCGGGGCTGTCCGGGGCCTCCTCCTGCGGCACTTCCGGCATGTCTTCTACCAGTTCGTAGTCCAGGAGCTTCTGCTCCAGCGAGGTGCTCTTGACGCGGATGCGGAGGGGGTCTCCCAGCCGGATGGAGCGGTGCGTACGGCGGCCCACGGCGCGGTAGCGTTCCTCGTCAAAGATGAAGAAATCGCTCTTGATGGTGCGGTAGGGGATCATGCCCTCGATCTTGGTGGGCTCAATCTCTACATAGATGCCCCATTCGGTGACGCCGGATACGTGGCCGTCGAACTCCTGGCCCACCTTGTCCTGCATGAATTCCACCACCTTGTACTTGATGCTTTCCCTTTCGGCCTCTGCGGCCACCACCTCGCGTTCGGAGGCGTGCTTGCACTGCAGGGCATAGTAGTCTGCATTGGCCGAATCTCCGCCGGCCAGGTATTTGGCCAGCAGGCGGTGCACCATCATGTCCGGATACCGG
Source organism: uncultured Bacteroidales bacterium (assembly GCA_947167855.1). Lineage (GTDB taxonomy): Bacteria > Bacteroidota > Bacteroidia > Bacteroidales > UBA932 > Cryptobacteroides. The sequence continues at coordinate 4,856 of CAMVJR010000083.1, read as the reverse complement.
CGGATGGGGGAGGTAAAGTGGGTATAGAAGGTAAAGGCCAGACCATAGTGGCCGATATTGTCTACGGAATAGCAGGCCTTGGCCATGGAGCGCAGGGCCAGGATCTGGATGGCGCCCATCTCCGGCTTGTCCTTGACTTCCACCATGAGCTGGTTCAGGGCCATGGCCACGTCTTTTCCGTTGCCGATGGGGCCCATCTTGTGGCCCAGGTTGCCGGCAAAGTCCCTAAGGCCGCTCAGCTTTTCCATGTTGGGCTCGTCGTGGACGCGGTAGACAAACGTCTTGGCCTTGGCCTGGGCTTTTCCGTTCATCTTGCCGCCGGTGGCCACGAATTCGGCCACGTTGCGGTTGGCCAGCAGCATGAACTCCTCAATGAGCCAGTTGGCTTCCTTGGAGAACTTCTGGTGTACGCCGATGGGTTTGCCGTTCTCGTCAATATCCACCTTCATCTCCGGGCGGTCAAAGTTGACGGCGCCGTTAGCGAAGCGCTTCTTGCGCAGCTTCAGGGCCAGGCCGTTGAGGGTAAGGATGGCCTCCTGGATGGGCTCTGGCACGTCTTCCGGCTTTTCTCCCTCTATGATGGACTGGGCCAGCTCATAGTCAAAGCGGTAGTCGGAGATAATGTTGGTCCGGCCAAACCACGGGTTGATGACCTTGGCCTGGGGCGTAATTTCAAAGACGGCGCTGAAGGTGAGTTTCTCTTCATGGGGCCGCAGGGAGCACAGCTTGTTGGAGAGCTTCTCCGGCAGCATGGGGACCGTGCGGTCTACCAGGTACACGGAGGTGCCGCGGGCCTGGGCCTCTTTGTCCACCGCCGTATCCGGCTTAACGTACCAGGTAACATCGGCAATGTGGACACCCACCTCGTAGTTGCCGTTTTCCAGCTTGCGGAAGCTCAGGGCGTCGTCAAAGTCTTTGGCGTCCGTAGGGTCTATGGTAAAGGTGAGCACGTTCCGGAAGTCTTTCCGGTGGGCGCGGTCCTTGTCCGTGATTTCTTCGGAGATCTTGTCGGCTGCATTTTCCACCGACTTTTCAAAACGGTAGGGAAGGCCGAATTCGGCCAGGATGGCGTGCATCTCGGTATCGTTCTCTCCGGGCATGCCCAGTACGTCCACCACATGGCCGTAGGGGCCCGACGCTCCGCGCTCCCAGCCGTCCACCACGGCGGCTACCTTCATGCCCCGCTCTCCGCCTTCCGGAATGGGGACGGAAATGTCGTAGGGCATGGTTTTGGAGTTCATGAGCACCCAGGCCTGCTTGCCCACGATGTGCAGCATACCCACAAAGGGGCGGTCGCTGCGCTGGACGATGGCTATGATTTCTCCGCTGCGGCGCTTGTTCATGCCGCTCTTTTCCTGCGTGACGGCCACACGGACAAGGTCTCCGTGCAGGGCTCCGCGGGTCTTGGAGGCTTTGACAAAGACGTCTTCTTCCTGCCCCTCAATGCGCACAAAGGCAAATCCCTCGCGGGACATAAGTACTCTTCCTTCGAACTCGGGAATTACACGTACCTTCTTGTGATTCTTCCGGTTGGGGCTGTTTTTGCGTTTGGACATGTTGTTGTGGTGGTTATTTCACAAAGATACGCAAAATCCCTTACCGATACAACTCTCGAAGCACTTGAAGGGATTTAACCTGGATGTTGGTGTCGGTGTGATAGGAAAGATACCGGAGCAGGACGTCGCAAAGGTCGTTGCGGGTTTCTCCGCTCAGGGGAAGGAGCATGCACTCCTCAAAGCGGCTTTCCAGGAAAGGCTTCAGGCGGGGCAGCTGCTCGCCGGCAAAAGGAGCCACGTCCTGCAGGGTGGGCCGAAAGCCCAGAATGCCGGCAAAATCCAGCAGGAACCGCACGGAAAAATTGGAAAAGTCGCTTTCCAGGGCATTGAGAGTAAGGATTTCTCCTATGCACCACTCAAAGAGCCCGTCTTCGTTGGCGCCGTCCTTGAGGGTGCGCAGCAGCACCTCCGAGAGGAACAGCGTCATGCTGTTTTTGTAAAGGTTTTCCCGGATTCCGGAGAGGCCATCTTTGAGGCCGATGTTCCGGATGCTCCAGAGTTCGGACTTGGGGTTTTCCACCACTTCGGCCTCCAGGATGTTGAGGGGGAGGAAGCGCGACATGCCGGCCTTTTTGCCGGAGTGCACCAAAAAACCACGCCGGCCCCACTCCCTGGATAGGGTATGGACAACCAGCGCGTTTTCTCCCACCTTGGTGGTGGACAGAACAATGAGTTCGATGTTTTCCCCGGTCATTACTGTTTGATGTACTCCGCCATGGCACGGAGGGCCTTGCCGCGGTGTGAGATGCTGTTTTTCACAGCCTCACCCAGCTGGGCGTTGGTCTTTGCATAGCCATCGGGGACAAAGATGGGGTCGTAGCCAAAGCCGCCCTTGCCGGCGCGGGCATTGGCGATGTGGCCTTCCATGACGCCTTCAAAGAAGTGGGGCTCTCCCTTTTCGTTGATGAAGGTGACGCAGGTGCGGAAGCGGGCCTGACGGGTGGCCTTGGCGGTGGACAGGCCGTTGGTACGGGCCATGGCGGCCTCCTTTTCCCGACGGGCCATCTCCGAGAGGAGCTTGTCCATGTTGGCGTCCGCGTTGCGTTCGGGTCCGGCGTAGCGGGCAGTTTCCACGCCCGGGGCGCCGCCCAGGATGTCTACTTCCAGACCGGAATCGTCTGCAAAGCAGGGAAGTCCGGTTTTCTTGTAGAGGTACTCGGCCTTCTGAAGGGAATTGGCTCTGAGGGTGTTGCCGGTTTCCGGGATATCCTCTTTGATACCCAGCGATGCGGGGGTAACGAGCTCAAAACCCTCGCCAAGAATCTCAGCAGCTTCCCGGATTTTTCCGGGGTTGCCCGTTGCAAAAACAATCTTCATATAAATACACTTTTTCTAACCGGCTGCAAAGGTAGTAATTATTTTTGTATCTTTGTCATTCGGCATCTTCTTTGAAGATGAATGGCACAGTTCCTAAGACCAACAGCAAAATGAGGAAATCCATTATACTATGGGCCCTTGCGGCCTTCTTTTTTGCCTCGATGCCGGTAGCATCGGCCCAGTCCAAGAGTTTCAGCATGGCCAAGTGGGTGGAAGTGTACAATTCCATCCTCAAGGAACTCAACCGTTCCTATGTGGATTCCCTGGAGGTGGGCCGCATCCAGCGGGCTGCCATTGACGCCATGCTCTCCTCCCTGGATCCGTACACACTGTACGTGCCCCAGGAAGAGCAGGAAGACTTCCAGATGATGCTCACCAACACCTACGGCGGTATTGGTGCCGTGATTTACAAGCCGGACGTAAATGGCAACGTGCTCATCAACGAGCCTTACGAGGGCTCTCCCGCCGCCAAGGCCGGAATCCGCTGCGGAGACGAGGTGCTGGCCATTGACGGGGTTTCCACCCACGGTCTCACCAGCGCCGAGAGCAGCGACCGCATGCGCGGCAAGCCCGGCACCACGGTGGTCCTCACCATCCAAAAACTGCGCGGGACCACGGTGGATGTTCCCGTTGTGCGCGAGCGCATCGCCCTTCCTTCGGTAGAATACGTGGGCATGCTCAATGAGGCCGATGGCTACATCCTCCTGGAGAAATTCACGGACGGCGTGGGCCAGAGCATCCGCGATGCCTATCACGAGCTCAAGGCCCAGGGCATGAAGCGCCTGGTGCTGGATCTCCGCGGTAATGGCGGCGGCCTTATGAATGAGGCCGTTAACATTGTCTCCCTGTTTGTTCCCCGCGGCTCGGTGGTGGTTACCGCCAAGGGCCGTTCGGCCGGTTCGGAGCAGGTTTACAAGACCACTACGGATCCCGTGGATACGGAGATTCCCATTGTGGTGCTGGTGGATTCCGGCAGTGCATCGGCCTCGGAGATTGTCTCCGGCGCCCTGCAGGACTACGACCGCGCCACCATCGTGGGCACCCGCACCTATGGCAAGGGCCTGGTGCAGAGCATCCGTCCGCTGCCTTACGACGGCCAGCTCAAGGTGACCACTGCCAAGTACTATACGCCCTCCGGTCGCTGCGTCCAGGCCATCGACTACTCCCGCCGCAACGAGGACGGCAGCGTGGGCTTCATCCCCGATTCCCTCACCCACGAGTTCACCACGGCCCACGGCCGCAAGGTGCGTGACGGCGGTGGCATCACCCCGGACTTCACGGTCAAGGGCCAGAAGTATTCCCGCCTCACGTATTCCCTGGTACTGGGCGGCATTGTGGAGCAGTACGCCCTTAAATATGTTCAGGAGCACGAGAGCATTCCCGCCGTAGAAGATTTCCACTATACGGAGTTCGAAGACTTTGTGGCCTATGCCCAGGATAAGGAGTTCGACTATCGTTCATCGGCCCGAGCCCTCTTTGACGAGATGAAGAAGACCCTGGCCGAAGATGGCCTCACCGATGCCGTTTCCTCCGAGCTGTCGGCCCTGGAGAAGTCTCTGGACATGGATAAGGCCACCTTCCTGCGTCTCAAGAAAGACGAGATTATTCCTTTTATCGAAGAGGAGATTGTGGTTCGCTACTATTTCCAGCGGGCCGGCATCAAGATCCGCCTCCGCTACGACACCCAACTCCACGAATCCCTCAAACAACCCGCCATCAGCTGGTAGTCCGTCCTTCGGGAGGTCTCTCAACCTGACAACCCGCACTTTTGGCGTTTTTTGCTTGCTGTCACGTTACGCAGAACGCCGCGGCAAGCGTTTTTGCACGAAACTGCTTGCTGCGGCGTAAGGGGAAAGCGGCGTAAGGGAAAAGCGGGGGGTTAAATCAACGAAACCAGCAGATAGAGGAAGTGAGCGAAGATGCCCGCGCACAGACCGGCGATGGTGTGTGCGCCCAGGGCCTTGGAGATAACCTTGCGGTAGC
>CAMVJR010000082.1 GCA_947167855.1 uncultured Bacteroidales bacterium | reverse complement strand
ACCGGATGGCGCTGTTTACTTGTGATGCCTCCCGCTATTTTGCGGAGAAGGTAGTTGAAGCTATGAATCGCATCAAGCCGGAGACGGATCCGGAGGTCACCCTGGGCCCCCTGGAGGTTTCCCGCTTCAGCGATGGTGAATTCCAGCCCTACTACGCCGAGAGCGTAAGAGGCGCAACCTGCTTTATTATCCAGTCCACTTTCCCCACGGCCGACAACCTGATGGAGCTGCTGCTCGTCATCGACGCAGCCAAGCGCGCATCGGCCAACAGGGTCATTGCCGTAATCCCTTATTATGGCTGGGCCCGTCAGGACCGTAAGGACAAGCCCCGTACTTCCATCGGTGCCAAGCTGGTGGCCAATATGCTCAAGGTGGCCGGCGCAGACGCCGTGATGACCTGCGACCTCCACGCAGACCAGATCCAGGGCTTCTTTGATATGCCCGTGAACCACCTCTACGCCAGCTACGATTTCCTGAACATCCTGGAAAAGATGGCCAAGGAGTTCCCGGACACCCTCACCCTGGCTGCCCCCGATATGGGCGGAGCCAAGCGTGTGAACGCCTATGCCAAGAAGCTGCACACCCCTGTGGTCATCTGCCACAAGACCCGTGCAAAGGCCAATGTGATTGAGAAGATTGTCCCCATCGGAGAAGTGGAAGGCCGTGACATCGTGATCATCGACGATATCATTGACACCGCCGGTACCCTCACCGAGGCGGCCAACGAGCTGCTCAAGCGCGGAGCCCGCAGCGTGCGTGCCTTCGCTACGCACCCGGTGCTTTCCGGCCCCGCTTACGAGCGAATCGACAAGAGCGCCCTCTCCGAGGTGTACGTAACCGATACCATCCCCCTGGATCCTTCCAAGAAGGCCTTCCAGAGCAAGTTCCGCGTGGTCTCCCTGGCCGAAACCTTCGCCCGGATGATCCTCCGCGTCTATAACTACCAGCCCATTTCCTCCGAATTCCCTCTGTAAGGTATGAAAACGCTGCTTGCCGCCATATTGTTTGTTGGACTCGCTGTGCTGCTGCTGGGCGTGAACATCTTCTTTTTCAAGAGGCCGTTCCCCGATGGAGAAATCTCCACCAACCCGGAAATGCGAAAGCGGGGCATCAAGTGCGCCAAGCAGGAAGAGCTGGAAATGCTAGCGGCGCAGAAAGGCAAGAAGGTCTGTAGCGGAAACTACTCCGAGGCCTGCGAGTCCTGCGCTTTAAAACCATGATATGCCAAGGAAAATAACTTTTATAGTTAATCCCATATCGGGGCAGAATGATAAGTCACAGGTGCTTTCCGCAATAGGAAAACACCTGGACTTGTCCTTATACCAGCCCCAGATTCTGTTCACCTCCCGCCCCGGAGAAGCCCAGGAAATGGCCCGCGACAGCCAGGCCGAAGTGGTAGTGGCCGTTGGCGGAGACGGAACCGTGAGCGAAGTGGCCCGCGGCCTGGTGGGAACCGACAAGATCCTAGGCATCATCCCCTGCGGAAGCGGAGACGGCCTGGCCCTGCACCTGGGCATCAGCCGCCTGCCCTTCCTGGCTATCCGGACCCTGAACAAAGGCTGCGAAGCCCGCATCGACGTGGCCCGGATGAACGGACAGCCTTTCTTCTGCACGGCCGGCTTCGGCCTGGATGCGCAGGTGAGTATGGAGTTTGCCCGTTCTACCAGACGGGGCCTGCCCCGTTACATCTCCCTGGCTTGGGAAGAGTGGAAGCAGCAGTCCCTGGCCCAGTATGCCATCCGCTCGGACCAAGGCATGCTGTGGGAGGGAAAAGCCGTTTTTGTAACGGTGGCCAATGCCAACCAGTGGGGCAACCAGGCCCGCATTGCGCCCATGGCCTCCCTGCAGGACGGTATGCTGGACATAGTGGTGGTAAACCCTTTCTCCACCCTGGAAATCCCGGACTTGGCCGCCCGCCTCATGATAGGACAGGCCCCCACCAGCAAGCATTTCCTGCACTTCCGGGGTTCCCATTTCTACATCTGGAGAAGTGGGGAAGGGGCCGTTCATTTTGACGGAGATCCCTTTGAGGCCGGCACTTCCTTTGAACTGGATGTCCAGCCCGGAGCCCTCCGCGTGCTGGTTCCGCGTTCCAAAAGCAAGAAGATCTAATGAAAAAACTCTTTCATATCCTGTATGTGGCAGTGGCGTCCGTGGCGCTGCTGGTGCTGCTGGCCATCCTGGTCACCAGCGTGAGCCCCATCTACAGTTTCCGAAAACCCCAGCCCTTCAGCGGGCCGGATATCTACAATCCGTACAGCGCCCTGGATACCGTGCAAGGCTGGCAGCGGGCCAATTTCCATACCCACACCCGGGTCAAGGGTCCGTTCCCGCCCAACGAGGCCGAAGCCGACGCCCAGGAAACCTACGACGTCTACAAGAGCCTGGGTTACGACATCGTCACCTTCTCCAACCACAACGAGCTTACGGAGCACCCCTTTGACCAGACCCTGCAGGTGAACGTATACGAACAGGGCTACAGCCCCTTCAAGTTCCACAAGCTGGTTTTCGGCAGTAAGAAAGTGATCCACTGGGACCCGCTGCTGCCCATCCTCACCTCCCAGATGCAGTTTGAACTGGATTATCTGGGCAAGGGGTCGGACTTTATCCAGGTGAATCACCCGTACCGCACCATCGGCCTTACCAAAATGGACATGGAGAAGCTCACCGGCTACGAGATTATGGAGCTGGACACCCATGTGAGCACCCAGAACGAGTACTGGGACCAGGCCCTCAGCGCCGGTCACTACAGCTTCGGCCTGGCCAACGATGACCTCCATCACGCCCGCAACCCGCATTTGATTGCCATCCGCTGCAACTTCCTGTGCACCCCTTCGGCCCGCTATGAAGATCTTAAAAAGACCCTTCTGACCGGCTGCTACTATGCCATGCGCGTGCCGGACTATGGCAACGGGGACTGGGACATCAAGCGGGAGAAAAATCACCAGCTGCCGGGCATCCGCCAGATTGGCGTGGTAGGGGACACCCTCCAGATGACGCTCACCCAGAAGGCCGACAGTATCCGCATCAACGGCCAGGACCATGCTACGCTGCTGCTTTCCCTGGACACGGACAACATCCGCTATATCTTAGGGGCCGATGAGCCCTACGCCCGTTTCACGGCCTATTTCCCGGGCGGGGAAGTGATCTATACCAACCCCTTTGCCCGCTACGACGCATCCGTAAAGGATACCCCTTTCAACAACGAGCATCAGCCGCTCAACCGGGTGCTCACCGTGTTGTGGAACCTCTTTCTGCTGGCCTGCATGGCCGGTACCGTTTACCTGTTTGTAAGACTGTATAAGAGAAAATGATCCCCCTGCCTCCCAAGAAAGCCCGCCTGAGCACGTACAGCCTGCTCCTGAGCCTCTACACCCTGGTGGCTTTCCACCTTCCGTTTGCCCGGCACGCCGCCGCCTGTCTGGAAGGGGGATGGAACAGCGTGCTGCTGGCCGTGATGGGCCTGGTGCTGCTGGTGGGTGTCAACTACCTTTTCTACTACCTGCTGGTGTACTGTTTCCGCCTGGTGGGCCGCTGCATCGTGGCCTTCACCCTGGTGGGGGACGCCATCATGCTGTACTTCGTCAACAACTACGAGGTGCTGGTCACGGACGAGATGATGGGCAACGTCTGGCGTACGCAGTACTCGGAGGCGTCGGGCTTCTTCTCCTGGGCCTTTGTGTTCTACGTGCTGCTGCTGGGCGTGCTGCCGTCCATCTATGTGATCAAAAGAAAGCTGGATTATGGCTCCTTCAAGCGCTTCCTGGGGCAGACGTTCATGACCGTGGCGGCCATCGTGGCGGTTATCTTTGCCAATATGAAAAACTGGCCGTGGATAGACCGCAACTCCACCGAGCTGGGCAGCCTCCTCATGCCCTGGTCGTACATTGTAAACACCGTCCGCTACTTTGACGGTGAGCGCAAGAAGAACGTCAAGGAGATCCCGCTGCCGGATCCTTCGGCCATCTCTCAGACGCGGGATGTGTGCGTCCTGATGATCGGGGAATCGGCCCGCCGGGACCATTATTCCCTGTACGGCTATCCCAAGGAAACCAACCCCTATACCTCCAAAGACAGCGTCGTGGCCCTGGTGGCCGATGCTTCCGCCACCTACACAGCTGCCGGCGTACGGGCCATCCTGGAACCCACGGAAACGCGCGAACTGCACGAGATCCTGCCCAATTACCTGGAGCGCGCCGGGGTGGACGTGAGCTGGCGCACGAGCAACTGGGGAGAACCGCCGGTGCATACGGAAAAGTACTACAAGATGCAGGACCTCCGGGAGAAGTATCCGGAGGAAGATGGCCGATACGACGGCATCCTGCTGGCCGGCCTGGAAGAGGAATTGAAGAACAATCAGGCCGATAAGATCTTCGTGGTCATCCACGGCTACACCAACCACGGACCGGCCTACAACACCAATTATCCGCCGGAGTTTGAGGTGTTCACCCCCGTCTGCAATACCGTGGAGATGGCCAAGACCAGCCCCGAGGAGCTCAATAACGCCTACGACAACAGCCTGGTTTATACAGACTACCTCATGCACTCCGTGATCGAGATGCTCCGGCGCCTTCCGGACCGCCGCGGCTGCGTACTGTTTGTCTCCGACCACGGGGAATCCCTGGGAGAAAACAACCTCTACATGCACGGCGTACCTTATTCCATGGCCCCCCGCGAGCAGTTGGAGATTCCCTTTGTGGTGTGGACCAGCGCCCCCGACCTTCGGGTGAAACCCCTGAATTGGGTGGGACAACATCATGTATTTCACAGTGTTTTACGCTTCTTCGGCATCGAAAGCCCCGCTTTTGACGAAGAAAAGTGTATCTTTGCAAAAAATTAGAACTTTATGGCTCTAGTCGCTATAGTTGGTCGCCCCAATGTGGGCAAGTCAACGCTTTTTAACCGCCTGGTGGGAATGCGCCAGGCCATTGTAGATGAGACGGCGGGCGTGACCCGGGACCGTCATTACGGCAAGTGCGAGTGGAACGGCCGGGAATTCTCCGTAGTGGATACGGGCGGTTACACGTCCAATTCCGATGACGTCTTTGAAGACGCCATCCGTCGCCAGGTGGGCATAGCCATCGAAGAGGCCGACGTGGTGCTCTTCATGTGCGAAGCCGCCACGGGCATCACGGACTACGACTCTGAGATTGCAGACCTGCTCCGCCGCTCCAAGAAGCCGGTGGTTCTCTGCGTGAACAAGGTGGACAGCGGAGAAAAGATGTACGACGCCTTTGACTTCTACAGCCTGGGTCTGGGAGAGGTCTGGACCATATCGGCCGCCAACGGAAGCGGCACCGGAGACCTCCTGGACGAGATTCTGAGGGTCCTCCCGGAAGACGATATGCAGGCCGATGACCACGCCGACATCCCCCACATTGCCATCGTGGGCCGCCCCAACGTGGGCAAAAGCTCCCTTACCAACGCCCTGCTGGGAGAGGAACGCAACATTGTGACGCCGGTAGCCGGCACCACCCGCGACTCCATCTCCACGTACTATAACAAGTTTGGTCACGAGTTCATGATTGTGGACACCGCCGGCATGCGCAAACGCGGCAAGGTCACGGAAGACCTGGAGTTCTACTCCGTGCTGCGCGCCATGCGCACCATCGAGCACAGCGATGTCTGCATCCTCATGATCGACGCCAACCTGGGCATGGAAGCGCAGGACATGAACATCTTCAACGTGATCCAGAAAAACCGCAAGGGCTGCGTGATCGTGGTGAACAAATGGGACCTCTTTGAGAAGGATGTCAACACCATGCGGGACTATACGGAAGGCCTCAAGGCCCGCCTGGCCCCCTTCAACGACATTCCCATCATCTTCACTTCCGTACTCAACAAACAGCGTATCCTGGATGTGCTGGATGCCGCCGCCCGCGTGGCCGACAATATGCGCCGGAAGATCTCCACATCGGCCCTGAACGATGCCCTGCTGCCGGAGATCGAGAACTATCCGCCGCCGGCATGGAAGGGCAAGTATATCAAGATCAAATACGTGACGCAGCTCCCCACCCGCACCCCGCAGTTTGCTTTCTTCTGCAACCTGCCGCAGTGGGTCAAAGATCCCTATAAGCGCTTCCTGGAGAACAAGCTCCGCGAACACTTCGACTTCGAGGGCTGCCCCATCCAGGTATATGCACGAGCTAAATAGACTATGTTTGATGCTGTAAAAGTTAAAGACCAGTGCGTCCAGTGGATTCGCGACTGGTTTGAAGAGAACGGCCCCGGCTGCAATGCTGTGCTGGGAATTTCCGGTGGAAAAGACAGCAGTGTCTGCGCCGCCCTGTGCGTTGAGGCACTGGGTGTGGACCGCGTGATCGGTGTCACCATGCCCAACGGCGTGCAGCCGGACATCGATGACTCCGTCAAACTCATCAATCACCTGGGAATCAAGCGCTACAATGTAAACGTGGGTCCCGCCTTCAAGGCCCTGATGGCCGAAGTGGAGGCTCAGCTGGGCCACGAAGCCAGCCGCCAGACCTACGTCAATATGGCCCCCCGTCTGCGTATGACCACCCTCTATGCCGTTTCCCAGAGCAATAACGGCCGCGTGGTGAACACCTGCAACCTGTCCGAAGACTGGGTGGGTTACAGCACCCGCTACGGAGACGCCGCCGGAGACTTTTCGCCCCTGGGAGGCCTTACGGTGCAGGAAGTGGTAGCCATTGGCAAAGTGATGGGCCTTCCCATTGAACTGGTGGAAAAGGCCCCCTCGGACGGCCTTACCGGCAAGACGGACGAAGACAATCTGGGCTTTACCTATGCCGTTCTGGACAAATACATCCGTACGGGCGTGTGTGAAGACCCGGAGGTGAAAGCGAGGATAGACCACAAACACGTGACCAACCTGTTCAAGCTGCAGCCCATTCCGCATTTTGATCCAAATTTTTAAAATAATATGAAAATCCGTGGAATTCCGCGGATTTTTTGTTATAATTGTAGAACCATGGGAGAGAGGAATTATATCGATCTCCTGGAGCTCCAGACCAGGATCAAGGAGAGCATTGCAGATGCCTTTCCAGGAAGATACTGGGTCAAGGCGGAAATTGCTTCCTGGAGTCCCCGCGCCAACGGTCACTGCTACCTTTCCCTTTCCCAGAGCCGCTCCGGCAAGTCCATCGCGGAAGCCCGCGCCATGATCTGGAAGTGGAAGTATCCCCAGCTTACCCAGTTTTTCGAGTCCTCCACCGGCCAGCGGCTGCAGGCCGGCCTCACCGTGCTGGTGCAGGTAACCGTGAGCTACAGTGAGCTCTACGGCATCAGCCTTTTCATAGAAGACATAGATCCCGCCTTCACCCTGGGAGAACAGGCCCTGGAACGCAAGAAAGCCATCGAGAAGCTCACGGCCCAGGGATACATGGAAATGCAGAAGGAACTGGCCCTGCCGGACCTTCCGTACCGCCTGGCTGTGATCACTTCCAAGACGGCCGCCGGCTATCAGGACTTCCGCCATCACCTGCTGGACAACCCGGAGGGTTACGCCTTTGAGCTGGACCTTTACGAGGCCCTGGTACAGGGAGAACAGGCCCCGGCCTCCATCATGGCCGCCCTGAAAGAGGCCGCAGAAAAGAACTACGACGCCATCCTTCTCCTCCGCGGCGGCGGCAGTGAGCTGGACCTGGCCTGCTTTGACAACTACGAGCTGGCGGTAGCCATTGCTACCTGTCCCGTGCCGGTAGTCACCGCCATCGGCCATGATAAAGACGTTCATATTGCCGATATGGTGGCCCATGCCAGCGTCAAGACGCCTACCGCCCTGGCAGACCTTTTCCTGGAGGCCTACGAGGCGCAGGATGCCATCCTGGACCGCGTGGAAGGCCGCATCGGGACCGCCGTGCAGCGCCGCATCAGCGCCCTGGAAGTCCTCCTCCAGAGAAGTGTGGGCCGCATCTCCAGGGGGCTGCTGCACAAGTACGCAGACGTAGCCCGCTTAAAGGACAACGCCGTCCACCGCGTGCAGTTCGCCGCCCAGGCCCGCATCAGTGCAGAGGTGTCCAAGGTGGCGCTCAAGGAGGCCCTCATCAAAGCGTCGGACCCGCGCAGCATCCTGGCCCTGGGATACGTGCTGGTTACCGGCAAAGACAACAAAGTGCTCAAGACCGTGGACAAGGTGTCCAAGGGAGACCGTATCGGAGTCCGCTTCTCGGACGGTTCCCTCACCGCCAAGGTAGATGAGATTTACAGTGACAAGATAGACAATAACCAAGTACAAACCGCATAATGGATATGGCTCAGAAGTTTGATTATGCAAAGGCAATAGCCGAGCTGGAGGCGATCGCAGCCAAAGTGGAGAATCCGGAGACCAAGCTGGACGATATTGATGCGCTCATCAACAGGAGCAAGGAACTTCTCAAAGAGTGCCGGGAATACCTCCGCACCGTAAAGGATAAGATTGATTCACTGGACAAGGAGTA
>CAMVJR010000081.1 GCA_947167855.1 uncultured Bacteroidales bacterium | reverse complement strand
AGCTCCATGAAAGGGCTCGTGAAACTTTTGTCTGTTGCCAAATAGCGATAGGGAGAAAAAAGATAGGGAAAGAAATGCGAACAGTGGGCAACGGGCAACCCCTGCATGAGCCCTTTAACGGAGCTCGTGCAGGGGTTGTCCCGTAACTGCCGGATATCGTATATTCCGGCAGTGGTGCCCTGTGACATACCAAACGAGACGCTCGCAAGAGCGGCTCTTGTCCAGAGATGCCCGGTCGAGCCGGGCATGACGGAACTTGGGGTACGTTGGACTTCTCTAAAGCACATTTTCCCCATTCTACGGCCGAAAGTGTGCTTTAGGCAGGGTCAAGGAGAGGGGGTAAAGCACGAAATAGGGCACAGAAGGCCGAAAGTGTGCTTTAGGCATATGGAAGCGGGCACCGTAGGGTTGGTCCCGTGTGCAAAACAGTGCCAAAACGCACACCGGAGGCGCCCAAAACCCGTCCCGTGTGAAAAACAGGCCCAAAACGCACACGGAAAGGGAAGGGGGAGCCGCATAGCGGCGTGGGGGAATCCGAAAAAAGGCCGCAGAGATTCTGCGGCCTTTTTTGGTGGTGCTGGGAAGAATCGAACTGCCGACACATGGATTTTCAGTCCATTGCTCTACCATCTGAGCTACAGCACCGTGGTTTGGGATTGCAAAGATAGTATCTTTTTTTGATAGTGCAAAATTATTTTAAAAATATCCGACGGAGCACACGGCATTTTTTCGTATCTTTGTATGATATGAAAAGATGGGTATTCATAAGTGCCATAGCAGCAGCCGCTCTGCTGACCTTCCAGCCGGAAGGCCGGGCCAGCGACGTCCAGGGACTGGACTCGGTTTACGTGTTTCAGCCGCATAATGGATGGCATGTTTCAGTCAAGTATGAAGGCGGTTTCGAACAGGCCGGTCTGAAGATTCCGCTGGAGATTACTTATCCCAATGTTACCACGGAGGCTACCCTCAAGGTGAACATGGTCAACAGCCAGTCGCATCGCGTGGGTGTCAGCGGAGGCTATGGACCTTTCTCGCTGAGCTTTTCCAAGGCCATCGGGAAGAAACCGGACCGGGACCTCTCGTTCAACTGGATTACCAACAGTTTTGGAATCCTGTTCCAGTATACCCTGATGCAAGATACCGCTACCTCCTCTTTGGAGTATCCCGGATCGGAGCCCGCCGTCTTGCCGGAGGTTCCCTCCCTGGCCCATTTCTGGAGAGTCAGCGGCTATTATGCCTTCAACCATAAGAAGTTCGCTTATGCATCGGTCTATAAAGGGAAGGTGATCCAGCGGAAATCGGCCGGTTCCTTTATGGTGGGAGCCAAGTTCCAGCATGCGAATCTTGTGCTGGAGGAGCCCCAGAGCATCGTGGGCAGCCTGATGTTCTTCCTTACCGGCTACCGAACCTATCAGTTCTCGCTGGGGGCCGGTTATTCCTACAACTGGGTCCTGTACCACCGGGATGCCCGATCGGCCCGTGAATTGGAGGGTCTGAGAAACCTTACGATCAATGTGACGGCCATTCCGCTGCTTACCGTGGTCAACGAGATGCAGATGACCCATGTGGGCCCGTCCGGCTTAGATACCCAGGTGCTCAAATTGAGCGGCGGCGTCCGGCCCAATGCCCTGGCACGGCTGGGGATTGGCTATGCCATCGGCCATTTTTATATTACTTCCCATCTGGATTTCCATTTCCAGCACTTCCGCAGCCGGGAACTCACCGAAAAGGATTTTCAGGATGATATCGATTATACGTACCGCCTGAGCGTCCTGGGGCATCTGTACAGTTGGGGCGCCGGCCTGGAACTCCATTACCGTTTTTAGACTATGTCCATCCTTCCCAAAGATAATACGCGCCGATGGAAGATCCTTTCCTCGGAATACCTGATCAGAAGGCCCTGGCTTACGGCCCGCAAGGACCAGGTACAGCTGCCGGACGGCAGAGTGAATCCGGAATACTACGTGGTTGAATACCCGGACTGGGTCAACGTGATTGCCATCACCAAAGAGGGCCGATTTGTCATGGAAAGGCAATACCGCCACGCGGTGGGAATGACCTGCTACGAGCTCCCGTGCGGGGTCATGGAGGCCGGAGAGACGCCCCTGCAAGCCGCCCAGAGAGAGCTGGCCGAAGAAACCGGCTACGGAAAAGGGGAGTGGACGCCCCTCATGGAGATTACGCCCAATCCCAGCTCTATGTCCAATTTCACGCACTGTTTCCTGGCCACGGGCGTAGAGAAAGTGGGAGAACCCCACCTGGACGCCACGGAAGAACTGGAAGTGCATCTGCTCACGGAAGAGGAAGTGAAGACCCTCCTGAAGGAGAACCAGCTCATCCAGTCGCTCATGATTGCCCCTTTGCTCAAGTACTTTAGCCATGAACTATAAAGATCTTTTTGGAAGCATCCTTCCGGCCGATAGAATCTATACCGACGAACTCCGTACCCTGGCCTGGGGAACCGACGCCAGCGAATATAAAATGACGCCGCAGGTGATCCTGCGGGCCGCCAGCGAGGAGGAAGTATCCCAAGTGCTGGAACTGGCTTCCCGCATGGGCCTTCCGGTTACCTTCCGCGCGGCGGGCACCTCCCTGTCCGGTCAGGCCATCACCGACAGCATCCTGCTGGTGGCCGGCAAGAACTGGGAAAAGTGGGAGTATCACCCGGAGAACGCTACGGTTTCCCTGCAGCCCGGCATTGTGGGCGCCAAGGTGAATCAGCATCTGGCACCCTTCGGACGGCATTTCGGCCCGGATCCGGCTTCTATTGGCAGCTGCATGGTGGGCGGTATTGTGGCCAACAACGCCTCCGGCATGAGCTGCGGCACGCACGCCAACTCGGACAAGATGCTGGTGAGCGCCAAGATGGTTCTGGCCGATGGCACCGTCCTGAACACGGGCTCGGAAGCCTCCCGGAGCGCTTTCCGCAAAAGCCATCCGGAGATTGTGGAAGGCCTGGAGAAGCTGCACAAAGAAGTTCTGGCCGATGAAAAGCTGGCCCAGCGCATCCAATATAAATATAGCATCAAGAACGTCACGGGCCTGAACCTGCGCCCGCTGGTGGCCTATGACGACCCGTTTGAGATGCTGGCGCACCTGATGGTGGGCTCCGAGGGTACCCTGGCCTTTGTGTCGGAGGTAACCATGAACACGCTGCCCATCGCCCCTTACAAGGCCAGCGCCATGATCTACTTCCCGGACATCGTAACGGCCGCCAAGGCGGTTGTGGCCATGAAGGCCAATCAGATCTCCGCCGCCGAATTGCTGGACAAGCGCAGCCTTACCTCCGTGAACGACCCGCACCTGAAGGCCGATGTCCCGGACCTCACCGCCGTGCTCACGGAAACCCAGGCCCAGACACCGGAAGCTTTACAGGAGCAGATTGAGGCTATCACAAAGACTCTCAAGCCTTTTGGCGTAGAGGTGCGCTTCTCTACAGACCCCAAGGAAGTGGGGCAGTACTGGGCCATCCGTTCCGGTATCTTCCCCACGGTGGGCGGCCTGCGCAAAGAGGGTACCACCTGCCTCATTGAGGACGTAGCCTTCCACATCGAGGACCTCCCGGCCGCTACGGCGGACCTGTCGGCCCTGCTGGACCGCCACGGCTATGACGATTCCTGCATCTACGGCCATGCGCTGGAAGGCAACTTCCACTTTATCATCAACCAGGCCTTTGAGACGCGGGAGGACATCGAGCGCTACGACGCCATGATCAAGGACGTGGTAGAGCTGGTGGTCTCCAAGTACGACGGCTCCCTGAAGGCCGAACACGGAACCGGCCGCAACATGGCCTCGTTTGTGGAATATGAGTGGGGAGAGGCGGCTTTCGGCCTGATGAAGCGCATCAAGGCGCTACTGGATCCCAAGGGCATCCTCAATCCCGGCGTCATCTTCAACGAAGACCCCGAGTGCTATCTCAAGCAGCTCAAGACCGTTCCCGTACTGCACCCGGAACACGAGGATGTGAAGGCCGTGTACGAGCGCATAAATAAGTGTATCGAATGCGGTTTCTGCGAAGTGAACTGCGTTACCTGCGGCTTTACTTTAAGTTCCCGTACCCGCATCGTGGTGCAGCGGGAGATTGCCCGCCGAAAGGCGGCAGGGGAGCCGTGGGAGGCTCTGGAGAAGGCCTACAAGTATCCCGGTCAGGTTACCTGCGCCGGAGACGGCCTGTGCTCCACATCCTGCCCCATGGGCATCAACGTGGCCGACCTGACCCATGAGCTCCGGCGCAACGCCATGAGTGCCTCCGGCCAGTGGCTGGGCGCCTGGGTGGCGGAGCATTTCCGCGGCACCAAGTCGTTTGTCAAGGGTACCTTGGGAGTAGCCAATGCCGCCAGAACCGTCATGGGTAAAACCGCCATGAGCGGGGTGGGCAAGGGCCTGCATGCCCTGGGCCTGCCGCTGTGGACACCAGAACTTCCGCTTCCGGTAAAGGTACGTAAACCACTGCAGGAGAATCGGCCCAATAAAGTGGTGTATTTCCCCAGCTGCCTGAACCAGACCATGGGACGCGCTCCCAAGGACAACGTGAAACCCCTGAACCAGGAGATGGTGGAACTGCTGAACAAAGCCGGCTATGAGGTGATCTTCCCGCCCAAGATGGAAAGCCTCTGCTGCGGCACCATCTGGGAAAGCAAGGGCATGCCGGAAGTGGCCGAAAAGAAGGTCCGCGAGCTGGAGGAAGCCCTCTGGAAAGCCTCGGAGGAAGGGAAGTACCCGGTTCTCTGCGACCAGAGCCCCTGCCTGCACCGGATGCGCCACTGCATCCAATCCATGCGCTTATACGAACCGGCCGAATTCATCATGGAGTTCCTGGCCGACAAGCTGGACTTCCATCCGGTTGATACGCCCATAACGGTGCACGTAACGTGCTCTACCCGGCTGATGGGTCTCAAGGACTGCATCATCGGCCTGGCAAAGAAATGCTCTACTAATGTATATGTACCGGAGGAGGTAGGCTGCTGCGCCTATGCCGGAGACAAGGGTATGACGCACCCGGAGGTGAATGCCTATGCCTTACGCAAGCTCAAACCGGCCCTGGAGGCCCATGGCGTCCGGGAAGGCTATTCCAACAGCCGCACCTGTGAGATTGGCCTTTCTACCAATGGCGGCGTTACCTACCGTTCGATTGTCTATCTGGTAAATGCCTGCACTACGCGCAAAGATGCTCGATGAGGATCCTTACGCCAATGCCTATCAGAATAATGCCGCCCAGTAACTCTGGGCGCATTTTTTTAATGACCACCTCTCCAAAGCGCACGCCCAGCTTGAAGCCCAGCAGGCTCATGAGGAAAGAGACCAGGCCGATGATGCCCAGCGGCAGGGAAATGGAGCCCAGGGTGTTGTAGCCCGTGCAAGCGTAGGTAATGCCCACGGCCAGGGCGTCGATGCTGGTGGCAAAGGCCAGGGCCAGCTGCGTCTTGCCATCCCGCGGGTTCAGGTGGGGTTCATCTTCCGGCTTGAAGGAGTCGATGACCATCTTGCCGCCAATGAAAGCCAGCATGCCAAAGGCAATCCAGTGGTCTACGGCCTCCAGATAATGGCTGAAATGGGTGGTCAGGGCCCAGCCCATAAGAGGCATCAGAGCCTGGAACAGGCCGAAGAAAAAGGCCAGTCGCAGCACCAGCGGGGTTTCCCACTTACGGACAATCACGCCGCAGACTACGGAAACCGCGAAGCAGTCCATAGCCAGGGCTAATGCTATGAGGATGTGTTCCAGCATAAGGCTTGCAAAGTTAGCAAATTAATAGTAGATTTGTAGATAACAAAACCTGATTTTATGAAAAAGACCCTTGTTATTTCTGCCTCTCTGCTACTCTGCGTAGCGGCTTTTGCCCAGAAACCCGCTGGAGATCCCAAAGGCGGCATTTCGGCCCAGATGCTAAAAGAAATCAGCGCCGCCTACGAAGGCAATGCCACCGACAAAGCCCTGCGCAACGCTCTCAACAGCACGCCCATCAATACCCTCGCCGCATCGGCCGAGAATCTGGCCATGATAGACACCCATTTCAGCAATGAGGTGGTCACCAAGGGCCGCACAGACCAGAAATCCAGCGGTCGCTGCTGGCTGTTCACCGGACTCAACGTCCTGCGTTCCCGCATGATCCAGAAGCACGACCTGGGAGCCTTCACCTTCTCCCAGAACTACCTCTTCTTCTACGACCAGCTGGAAAAAGCAAACCTGTTCCTGCAGGGCATCATCGATACCAAGGACCTCCCGCTGGAAGACCGGAAAGTGGACTGGCTCCTGTCCAACCCGCTGGGAGACGGCGGCCAGTTTACCGGCGTTTCCAACCTGGTTATGAAATACGGCGTAGTGCCCTCTGAGGCCATGCCGGAGACCCTGAGCGCCAACAGTACCTCCCAGATGAGCACCCAGATCAAGACCAAGCTCCGCGAGGATGCCCTGGCCCTGCGTGCCGCCAAACCCAAGGACGTGCAGGCCATGAAGGTCAAGATGCTGGGAGAAGTTTACCGCATGCTGGCCCTCTGCCTGGGCGTTCCTCCCACGGAGTTCACCTGGGCCCGCTACAACTCCAAGGGTGAGTTTGTAAGCGAAAAGACCTACACCCCCAAGGCCTTCTACGAGGAGTTTGTAGGAGAGGACCTGGAGAACAACTATATCATGGTTATGAACAACCCCACCGTGGAATATGGCAAGGTGTATGAGATTGATTACGACCGCCACGTCTACGACGGCCAGAACTGGGTATACCTGAACCTTCCCATCGAGAAGATCAAGGAAATGGCCATTGCCTCCATCAAGGACAACACCGCCCTGTATTTCTCCTGCGACGTGAACAAGTTCCTGGACCGCAAGACCGGTGTGGCAGACCTCAAGAACTTTGATTACGAGTCCCTCATGGGCGTCACCTTTGGCATGGACAAGAAGCAGCGCATCCAGACGCATGCCAGCGGCTCCACCCACGCCATGACCCTCATCGCCGTAGACCTCAAGGACAACAAGCCCGTGAAGTGGATGGTAGAGAATAGCTGGGGTGCCACCAGTGGCTACAAAGGCAACATCATCATGACCGACGAATGGTTCAATGAGTACATGTTCCGCCTGGTGGTGGAGAAGAAATACGTCCCGGCCGATGTGATGGCCCTCCTGAATCAGAAGCCCATCCTGCTGCCTGCCTGGGATCCTATGTTCTTACCGGAAGAGTAAGCCTACTTTTTGGCAGGCTTGAACTTTCTGATGGGGTCGCACGTAAGTCCGACCCCTAATTTGTTAAAGGTCTTGCGGTCTACCTCGCTCAGCATCACGGAGGAGTGCACCTGGGCACCCACCAGGTTGGGCAACTGGGCCAGGGCCAGCTGGCAGTTCTCGTCCAGCAGACTCATCATGGAAATGGCTACCAGCACCTCGTCCGTATGCAGACGGGGGTTGTGGCCGTGCAGATAGTCCACCTTGGTCTTCTGGATGGGGCCAATCATGTTCTGCGGAATGAGCTTGATGTTGTGCGGAATGCCAGCCAGGTGCTTGAGGGCATTGAGCAGCAGAGCGGCGCTGGGGCCCAGCAGGGGACTGGACTCGGCCGTCAGGATGGTGCCGTCTCCCAGTTCGATGGCTGCGGTGGCCGATGTGCCGCCGTTCTGTTCCAGCCTTTCGCGGGCTGCCACCGTGGTTTTGCGGTAGTCGGTGGTAATCTTGGCGTGCTTCATCACCAGGGCGATCTTGTTTACTTCGGCCTCTGTTGCTTTACCCTCGGCAAAGTTGCAGAGGGAAGTATAGTAGCGGCGGATGATCTCCTGGAGGGAAGCCTCGCGGCAGACTTCGTCGTCGCTGATGCAGTAACCAATCATGTTCACACCCATGTCGGTGGGGGACTTGTAGGGGGAACTGCCGTAGATGTCCTCAAAGATGGCGTTCATCACCGGGAAAATTTCGATATCCCGGTTGTAGTTGACCGTGGTTTCCCCGTAGGCTTCCAGGTGGAAGGGGTCAATCATGTTCACGTCGTCCAGGTCGGCCGTGGCGGCTTCGTAAGCCATGTTAACAGGGTGCGCCAGGGGCATATTCCACACCGGGAAGGTCTCGAACTTGGCGTAGCCGGCTTTAATACCCCGTTTGTTCTCCTGGTACAGCTGGCTCAGGCACACGGCCATCTTGCCGCTGCCGGGACCGGGGGCCGTAATGACCACCAGGGGTTTGGTGGTTTCTACATAGTCGTTCTTGCCAAAGCCTTCGTCGGAATCGATGAGGGCCACATTCTGGGGATATCCCTCGATGGTATGGTGATAATAGACCTTGATGCCCATGTTCTCCAGGCGCTTGCGGTAAGCTTCCGCGCTGGCCTGGCCGTTGAAGTGGGTGATGACCACGCTGTTGACGCTCAGGCCGCGGGCCATGAATTCGTCGCGCAGGCGCAGGACGTCCAGATCGTAGGTGATGCCCAGGTCGCCCCGGATCTTGTTCTTCTCGATATCGACAGCGCTGATCA
>CAMVJR010000080.1 GCA_947167855.1 uncultured Bacteroidales bacterium | reverse complement strand
GTTATGGAGTCGTTGAGTTTTTCGTTGATGATGTAATAGAGGCTGGTAATCTGGGGGAAAGCGGCCGCTACGGAGTCCAGCAGGGCCTCGCGCTGCTCCTTGTCCTCCCTTGCAAACACCACGATGAGCATGAAATCGCCCTTCTCCGTGCTTCTGACAAACATATTGCGGATGAAACCGTGGTTTTCCCGGATGTTGTAGAATTCGTAGCCATGATCCAGGCAGAACTGCTTGATATGCAAGCGGATAGCATTGGAAGGCTCCTTTTGCAGGTAGCACTGTTCAATGTCCAGGACTTTGTCAAAGAACTTGCCCACATGGAAGCCCAAACCCACTTTCTGGGCCTCTGTAAGGGCGTTGGGATCTTCGTCTTTGAGGATCCAGCGGCTGCAGGAAGCGCTGAATTCCAGCTTGTTACGATAAAATTGAGTGGATTCGGAGGGAAGGGTAGGGCGGATTTCAGGAACCTGAAGATGGCCGATTCTTACCAGCTGGTCTTCTACCTGCTGACGCTTGGCCTCCAGCTGCATCTCGTACGGCAGCGGCTGCCAGCGGCAGCCTCCGCAAACGCCAAAATGCTTGCAGAAAGGCTCCAGACGGTGCTCGGAGGGCTTTACAATGCGCTTGATAAAGCCTTCCATGTAGTTCTTTTTCTTTTTGTATACCTGAATGTCCACCACGTCTCCGGGAACGGCAAAGTCCACGAAAACCACCATGCCGTCCACATGCGTGAGAGCTTTGCCCTCAGCCGCCACGGATTCAATGGTCACATTCTCCAGCACCAGGTCTATGCGTTTTCTGCTCATCTTTTCAAAAATTTGCCGACGGGGGATTCTCCACTCATCGGCAAGTTAACATAATATAAATTGTGTAACTAAACGAAATTCTCCTTGTTCAGCACCGGATTGCTGTAAATGTGCAGGAGAATATCCAGGAGTTCTTCCTGATTCAGCGTGGATTCCACCATCTTCATCTGGCCGTAGATGTATTCCTTGAAGGCTTCCAGATCGGCCTTGTCGTAATGGTCTGCGTATTTAGTGGTGTTGTTAACCCAGTCAAAGGCCATGTAGTTGGTTTTCCAGAGCTTGTAGCCTTGAATGACGCGGCGGTCCACGGCGTAGCGCATCTTCTTGTAGCGGTCGTTCTTATCGCATTCGGCCGCTTCGATGATTTCTTCCTCCGTGATGGGCGTATCGATGTTCATGTGCACGTGGCCCTTCTGCTGCTTGATGCCCAGGATAATGCTCTCCAGGTCTTCCAGTTCGCGTTTTACGTACTTCTGGCTGCGGGAAATGAGCATCTCGCGGGCTTTCATGATGTCACAGGGCTCGTATTCGTAGGACATGCTGATGGGCACAATCTGGATTTCTTTGAAATTTTCCACGAAATCCTTGGTGCCGCTCATGTCCACCATCTTCAGGAGGCCCTGTTCGGTAACGTCTATACCGTCCTTGGTACGTCCCTGGCGCTGGGCAATCCAGACCGAGCTGTGGCCGGAGGTAATGCTCTCGCGGATGTATTTGGACAGCTGCTGCGAAGAAAGATACAGTTCACGGGCCGATATGCCCCGGATGACCTTGATCATGCGGTTGGAACGGATCAGCAGCTCTACCGACTTCTGTTTGAGGAGGTTATCTCCTACGCAAATCTCTGTGGGCTGCATGTCGTTCCACATGAGGACCACCTGCATGATGGCCGGATCCAGGATGATGTCCCGGTGATTGGACATGGCCAGGTACTTCCCTTTCAGGTTTTTGATGTGCTCGATGCCGGCATAGGTGAATTCCGTCATGGTGGTGGAAATCACCCACTGGACGGCCTTGGACATCACAATGGTCTGGAAATCATCCACGGTGTGGATGTTCCTGAGGAGCTCTGCCAGGAAGCTGGCGGGCTTGTCCGGGAAGATGTAACGGGAAATCCAAGAGGTATTGGGGTGATTGGCCAGGCGAGATAACGCGGCAGAGGCCTCTTCGTCGTTAAACGGCGCAATATCGCTGAATTCTGTAAGGTCCATAAAGTCCTGTAGTTTTACACTACAAAGTTACAAAAACTATTCCAAATATTAGCTATGCGCGCTCCAGCAGCGAGCTGTCTCCGTAGCTAAGGAACCTAAAGTTATTCTTTAATGCGTAGTTGTAAATCGTTCGCCAATCGCCATTTACGAAAGCGGAAACTAGTAATATAAGGGTGCTTTCAGGTTGGTGAAAGTTGGTCACAAGCTTGTCTACCAGGCGGAACTGGAATCCCGGCACAATGATGATGCGGGTTCCCGCCACCAGCGCCTTTAATCCGTTGTTATCCAGATACTTGACAATGGCTTCCAAGGCCTCCTGGGTGGTATAGGTGTACTCCCGGTTGTAAGGGGCCCACTGCTCCACATCCTCCGGAACTCCCCTCTCGATGCAGCTGACACCAATATAGTACAGGGACTCCAAAGTACGCACAGAAGTGGTTCCTACGGCCAGCAGAGGCCCATTTTTGTGGGCCAGACGGTCAATCAGATCCCTGGAAACCACAAACGGTTCCCGGTGCATGGGGTGCTCGGAAACCAGGGAACTCTTGACCGGAAGGAAGGTACCGGCGCCCACGTGCAGGCACACGGTTTCCATGCCTATCCCCTTCTGTTTGAGGCGGTTAAGAACGTCATCCGTAAAGTGCAGACCGGCCGTAGGGGCGGCCACAGAGCCGCGGATATGGGCATATACGGTCTGATAGCGCTGGGTATCAACCTCTTCCGATTCCCGGTTAAGGTAGGGCGGAATAGGAACAGTTCCCGCTTGTTCCAGGACTTTGGAGAACGGAACGGATCCGTTCCACGAAAAGCGGACCACGCCGGTCTGCCCCTCCCTGGAAACGAGTTCTGCCTTTAAAGACAGCTCTTCCAGGACTTTATCAGAAGCGGGATTGTAGAGGGACAGGATGTCGTTTTTCCATTTTTTGGCGTTTCCAATCACGCATTTCCAGGAGCAGGACTCAGTGGCGGCGAAAGACAAATTGTATTCCACCGGATCCACCGGCTCCAGACAAAAAATTTCAATATGCGCTCCGCTTTCTCTCTGGAAATGGAGTCGGGCGGGGACCACTTTTGTATCATTGAAGACCATAAGGGTGCCGGGCTCCAGCAAAGACGGCAGATCTCTGAAATGGAATTCGTCTACCTGACCGTTCTTGTAATGGAGGAGTTTGGTGGCATCGCGCTCAGGCAGCGGATACTTGGCGATTCGGCTGTCATCGAGTCCGTAATTATAGTCTTCGATGCGGATTTGAGGTATCATTTTCTCAGTTCAAAATTTTGAACAAAGTTACACCTTTTATCCCAAATACGAAAGTCTTGTCCCGAACAGGTCTCTGAACACGATTTTGTTCACAAAACTGAAATTGTTTCACTGTTACTTGTTTCATATTTCTGAATTTTATTCACTGCGACAATAATCATGAATAAAGCATGCTAAAACAAAATAGCGAATTTTTATTGGTGTTTCCATCTTTTAGCTATTAGTTTATAAATCAGTCATTTATGTATTTTTATATAAAGAATTATAAAATATACTTTCTCTCCCCTGTCCCCTATCCTGGCCAAATACGGGTTTATAATACTATTCAATTGGAATTAGTTATCAATAAATCAGAGTTTTATATAAATTATCTCAAGTATTAGTTTGCTATATTAAAAGCAAAAACCCCTTCTATCTCTTTATTCGCCCCCAAAATTTGTTTGTTTTTTCAAAAATCTTGTTTTATATTTGTGGCGGAAAAGTTCAGAATTATGAATCGGAGACTTTTACAATTTTTGCAGGCAGAAAACATCACCCAAACGCAGCTGGCCGATACCCTATCGGTCGCAAGGGGCAGCGTGTCCAATATTCTGGCCGGCAGAAACAAGCCCGGATACGACTTCCTGGAAAGTCTGATCCTCCACTACCCCAACCTCAATTTAGAGTGGCTGCTCAGCGGCAAAGGCAAAATGTATCACGATCCGGAGGCCCCTCAGACCCCTCAGGAGGCCCCTGCCCAGCAGGACGAACCCGTCCAGCTGGACCTTTTCTCCATTCCTACAGGCGGTCTGCCCCAGCGGGAGATCTCCAAAATCATGGTCTTCTTCTCTGACAAAACCTTCCAGGAATTCCGCCAAAGCGAATAATTTCTTATCTTTGCAGCGTATAAATAAAGCGCTGCTATGTGCCTATTCCGATCCCGCAATAAAAAAGCACTGGACGTCCATGTAGCCGGCATTCACTTTAAGAATCCGGCCGGACTCAAACAGAGTCCCACCATCCGCCAGTTGCGTGAATGCCGCACCTTCGGTGCCGGTTTCGTTACCCTGACTCCCCCGTCAGAGGACGTTCTCAATTGGGTTCTGGCCCTGCAGGAGTACCGGAATAAAACCGTCCTGGCCATCAACGTGGCCACCGATCTGTCCAGAAGTTTCTCCCTGGTCTACGATTTTTCTGACCTTATTATAATAGATCCGGACGGAGACCATGGCATAGACTCCCCCGACATCTCAGACACCACCGTCCTCCTGGACGAGGTCGTCAACCTCCGCCTCTGCTACGAGCATTACACCCCCATCGCCCTCCGGCTCTCCCACGGGCACACCCCGGACGAAATTAAGGCCCTCCTGGACCATTGCCGTCTGTCCGGTATAGACGCCATTGTGGCCCCGGGTGTGCGCAAAGTGCAGATGGTGATCGAAGAAACCCAGGGGCGTGTACCCGTGATAGCCGCCGCAGAAAACGCAGAAGACGCTTTGGCCTGCGTAGCGGCCGGGGCCTCCCTGATAGAGACCACCCTGGGCCCCTTCGCCTTCTCCAAATTTCTGAAAACCCTCTCTCAGCAATGAAAAGCGCAACCATCGTCACCATTGGAGACGAAATTCTGATTGGCCAGGTACTGGACACCAATTCCCAGAAGCTGGCGCAGTCTCTGGAAGCCATCGGCATCCATGTGAACCGGATGATTTCCATCGGAGACAGCAAAGAAGAAATAGCCCATACCCTATCCCAGGCACTCCAGACGAGCGATATCGTCATCTCCACCGGCGGTCTGGGACCCACCAAGGACGACATTACCAAATCGGTCCTCGCTTCCATCACCGGCAGCAAAGGATTTGTGCGTCATCCCGGCCAGCTGGAGATGGTACACACCATTCTCAAGAGCCGCGGACTGGACGTTTTGCCCATCAACCTGGCCCAGGCCGATGTCCCCGACACCGCCGAAATTCTTGTGAACAGGCTCGGAACCGCTCCCATCATGATTTTCAGAAATGTGAAAGGGGGTGGTACGCTCTACGCTCTTCCGGGCGTTCCGCACGAAGCCGTGGGAGCCATCCCCCAAGTGGTGGAAGACGTGAAACAACACCAGCAACTCGCCACCATTTTGCACCGGAACGTGATGGTTTACGGGTTGGCCGAAAGCGCCCTTTCGGAAAAAATCGCACCCTGGGAAGACGCCCTTCCGGAAGACATGCACCTGGCCTATCTCCCCAATCCCCTCACCGGCATCCGGCTCCGTCTGTCCTGCTACGGCGGAGAATCCAGCCGGCAGATGGAAAAAATGGAGGCCCAGATTGCCGGACTGAAAGAAATCCTGGGAGATTTGATCTATGCCGATGAAGATTCCAACCTGGAAACCCAGATTGGGAAGCTTCTGAAGGAGCACGGGCTCACCCTTTCGGCCGCAGAATCCTGCACGGGAGGAGAAATCGCCCACCTGATCACCACCGTCCCCGGATCTTCCTCCTACTTCCTGGGATCGGTGACCTCGTATGCCATTTCCGTCAAGGAAACCGTGCTGGGAGTCCCCTCTTCGCTTATCGAAAAGCACGGCGTGGTGAGTTCTGAGGTGGCTGCAGCCATGGCCGAAGGCGTAAGGAAACTCACCGGAAGCGACTACTCCGTATCCACCACCGGCGTGGCCGGACCGGGTGCAGACGGGGATATTCCGGAGGGTACCGTATGGGTAGGTGTGGCCACTCCCAAGGGTACTTACACCGTAAAATATGGCTACAAGAACGACCGCAAACGCAATATCGAGCGCTTTGCCGCATCGGCCCTCAATTTCCTGCGGCTGCACATCATTTCCGAGCTAACTCATTGATATAAATAATTTATAACACAAATGTTAAGAGCTGTAACATTTGTGTTACAAATATCAATTTAGAGTGCTAACTCGCTTATTCAGAGCAAGATAGCACTCTTTCGTATACAGCCATCAAATTGCCGCCAGAAATGAGGTCAATCTGGCTTTGCGAGTATCCGCGACGCTTGAGTTCGTCCCAGAGAACGCCCAGCTTGGAGATGTTTTCCAGACCGGCCGGAGTGATTTCAATCCCGTCATAATCGGAGCCAATTCCCACGTGCTCGATGCCGGCCCACTTGACGGCATGGTCAATGTGGTCCGCAATCTCTTTCACGCCCGGCCGCCAGACCTCGGCGTTCAGCCGGTCCTGCATCTTCTGCCAGGCCTTCACTTTTTCCGGATTCCCGGGTTCTTTGATAAAGGCGGCTTCTACCTTTTCGGCCTCTTCCAAAAGGGCAGCCTCTTCCGGCTTCTTGGCAAAGTCATCGGAGAGGAAGGAGGGATAGAAGTTGATGCCCACATAACCGTCCTTCTCCCCCAGCGCCTGCAACATCTCGTCGGTGAGGTTGCGGCGATGGCTGCAGAGGGCGCGGCAGCTGGAGTGCGTAGCCACGATGGGAGCCTGCGACAGCCGGATGCAATCCCAGAAGGTCTGGTCGGAGGCATGGGACAGGTCGATCATCATCCCCAGGGCGTTCATCTCTGCCACCACCTGTCTGCCAAACGGACTCAGGCCTCCCCAGCGCTTGCCTTCGGAGGCAGCGTCGGCTATGGCATTGTCCCCGTTGTGGGTCAGGGTCAGATAACTGACGCCCAGGCGGTAGAAGGTACGCAGCAGGGCCAGGGACTCCTGGATGGGAGAGCCGTTCTCCATACCTATAAATAGAGAGAGAATCCCCTTCTCCCGGTTTTCGGCAGCTTCGGCCGGCGTAAAGGTCACGGCGGCCAGGTCCGAATTGGCATCGGCCGCGTCATAGACGGCGGAAAGCATCTCCAGCGCATAGCGCGTAGCACTGTCCTGGGCCATGGAAGCCGGCGTGTAAAGCGCAAAGAAAGCACCGTCCACATTGCCTGCCTTCATCTTGGGGAAATCGACATGGGCATGGGTGTTGTCAATGCCCAGGTTCCGCAGCCGGATCAGCTGCGAAGGGGTGTCCATATGGGAATCGTAAATCATAGGCTAATCCAATTGCTCCATGAGGGTGGTCCATTCATCGGTATCGGCATCCAGCGCCATCTTCAGTTCCAGGTACTCCCGGGTCAGTTCCATGATGTCATCCTTCTCCGAAGGATTCCCCAGCACTTTCTCAATCTCCCCCATCCGGGCCTCGCGCTTGGCAATCTCCTTCTCCAGGAAGCTCACGCGGTTCTGGATCTTGCGCTGCTCTTTTGAAATCACCTTCCGGGCCTCGAATTCCCGGGCCGATTCTTTCTTCTGGGCCGGCTTCTCCGCCGCCGGGGCCTGGGCCTGCCGCTCAAGCTCCTGCAAAGACTCCAGCTTCCGCTTCTCCAGGAACTCCTGCACGCTGCCCAGGTGCTCTTTCACCTTTCCGTCGCGGAATTCGTAGAGCTTGTCCACCAGGCCGTCCAGGAAGTCACGGTCGTGGGAAACCACTATCAGGGTACCGTCAAAACTCTTGAGGGCCTGCTTGAGCACATCCTTGGAGCGGATGTCCATGTGGTTGGTGGGTTCGTCCAGGGCCAGGACGTTATAGGGGGAAAGCATCAGCTTGGCCATGCCCAGGCGGGCCCTTTCACCGCCGCTGAGCACGGAAACGCGTTTGTCAATGTCTTCTCCTTTGAAGAGGAAGGCGCCCAGGATGTCCCGGAGCTTGGTGCGGATGTCCCCCACCGCAATCCGGTCCAGGGTCCCGAACACCGTCTCCGTAGGATCCAGGATGTCTTCCTGGTTCTGGGCGTAATAACCAATGTGGACGTTGTGCCCCAGGCGGGCCTCACCGGCCATGGGATCCAGTTCGCGCATGATCACGCGCATCAGGGTGGTCTTGCCCTCGCCGTTGCGGCCGATCAAGGCCACTTTCTCCCCTCTTTTGATCTCGATCTGGGCATCCGAAAAGACCACTTTCTGCGGGTAGCCAACCTTTAAGTCAACGCCCTTAAATACCACATCTCCAGAGCGTTCCGCAGGGGGAAATTTTAAAGAGAGCTTGGCGTTGTCGCTCTCATCAATCTCTATGCGGTCCAGCTTTTCCAGGGCCTTGATACGGGACTGAACCTGGTTGCTCTTGGTGGGTTTATACCGGAAGCGGTTGATGAAGTCTTCCGTCTTCTCAATCATCCGCTGCTGGTTTTCATAAGCGGCGGTCTGCTGGGCCAGCCTTTCGGCCCTCAAGGTAACATACTGGCTGTAAGGGACCTTGTAGTCGTGGATGTGCCCCAGCATAATCTCTACGGTACGGGTGGTCACATTGTCCAGGAACTTGCGGTCGTGGGAAACCAGCAGCACCGATCCCCTGAAATTCTTCAGGTAATCCTCGAACCACTCGATGGATTCGATGTCCAGGTGGTTGGTGGGCT
>CAMVJR010000079.1 GCA_947167855.1 uncultured Bacteroidales bacterium | reverse complement strand
CCCATGCTGGAGCTGGAATCCGGTAGTAACGACCCTATGGCCTATGCCAGCACCATCATCCTGGTCAAGCTCATCAACGGCGTAGACCTTACCTTCTTCCACCTGCCGGAGTGGGCCACCGGTTTTGCCGTGGTCCTGATCCTGGTCTATCAATTGGCCATGGGCTTCCTGGTGGGTGCCCTGGTGGGCCGATTCGCCAAATGGCTGTTCCCCAAGATCAACCTTACCTCCAGCCCCCTCATCAGTATCCTGGTGCTCAGCCTGGCCTTCTTTGCCAACGGCTTCGGCTCCCTGGTGGGTGGCAACGGCCTCCTGGCCCTGTATGTGGCGGCCATCTCCATCGGCAATTATGCTGCGCTGCCCCAGAAGCGGGAAGTGCTCAAGTTCTTTGACGGCATGTCCTGGCTCTCGCAGCTCATCATGGTGCTGCTGTTGGGTGTGCTGGCCCGTCCTTCGCACATGCCTCCCGTGCTGGTACCGGCCCTTCTGATTGGTCTGTTCCTTATCTTTGTGGCCCGTCCGGCGGCCGTATTCCTTACGCTGCTCCCTTACCGGAAACTCCCGGCCCGGGCCAAACTCTTTGTTTCCTGGGTGGGCATCAAGGGCGCCGGCCCCATTCTCTTTGCCCTGTATACGGTGGTGCATGAGGTGGGCGGTTCCACGGAGATATTCAATATCGTGCTTGTCATCACGCTGCTTTCGCTGCTGCTCCAGGGCATGTCCCTGCCGCTGGTGGCCAAGTGGCTCAACCTGAGTATAGACGAAGATCCTGAGGTAGAGACCTTCGGCCTGGACCTGCCCGAGGAAATGGGCATGATGAGAGACCATGTGGTAGGAGAAGAGTCCGCCGGGCAAACCCTGCGGGATCTGCACCTCCCGCACGGCATCCGTGTGATCATGGTCAAGCGCAATGACCGTTTCCTGGTGCCGCACGGCAGCATGAAACTGGAAGCCATGGACCATCTGCTAATTATGATGGGAGAAACCGATGATTAAGAAGATACTTGAAAAAAAGAAGACCTGGATACAGATTGCCCAGGTTGTGCTGGCCGCCATTATCTTGGAGGCCGCCTCCTTTTTTCAAATCAATCTTCTGGTCAAGAGCTCCCGTCGGGAAGCTGCGCTCAAAGCCAACAGCGTGCTAAGCACCACAGAGTACGAGATCCGAGATGTGATTGACGAAGCAGAGCAGGCCGTCCGCTCCAATATGTGGATCGTCCAGTGGTGCATGGACAATCCGGACAGCCTGATGAGCGTAACCCGCCGTATTGTGGAGGATACTCCTTCGGTGGTAGGTTCTGCCGTGGCACTGGTTCCCGGATACAATAAAGACCTTCCTTTCTTTGCTCCTTACGCCCATTCCGTCAACGGAGAAATAGAAGAACTCTCGTTGGCTACGGATAAGTACAACTATCCCGTTCATGAGTGGTTTATAGAGCCCCTGGAGACGGGCATGGGCTGCTGGTCGGAGCCTTACATGGACACCGGCGGCGGCAACATCCTCATGACCACCTACTCCCGTCCGGTTAACGATCCGCACAATGTTACGGCGGCCATCATGACGGCCGATGTCTCCCTGGAGTGGCTGTCTCAGCACGTAGGTAAAGTAAATATCTATCCCCAGGCTTTCAGCATTCTGCTAAGCCAGAAGGGCAAGGTCCTGATGGGACCGGCCGACAGCCTCAAGATGAGCTTCACCGTACAGGACTGGGAGAAGAGCTCCTTTGACCAGGAGAGCTTTGACAAGCTCAAGAGTGAGATGCTTGCCGGCAAGCGGGGTGTCATAACCCTCCATACGCCCACCGGAATCACTTACGTCCATTATGGACCGGTATCCCGTACCGGCTGGTCCATGGCGGTGGTCATCCCGGATAGGGAAGTGTACAAGGATGTCCGCAGGATCGGTATCATTTGCGCCATTCTACAGATCCTGGCTCTGGCCATGCTCATCTACATCCTGTTCTCGGTGGCCCGCAGCTGGATGGAATACCAGCAAACCAAGGATATCGAGGAAAAGATGGAGAGCGAACTCCAGATTGGCAGGGATATCCAGATGTCCATGATTCCCAAACCGCTTCCGGGCCGGGAAGACCTGGATATAGCAGCCGTCATTGTGCCGGCCAAGCAGGTGGGGGGAGACCTCTATGACTATTACATCCGCGATAATAAACTGATCTTCTGCATAGGAGACGTTTCCGGCAAGGGCGTTCCCGCCTCCCTGGTGATGACGGTGACCCGCAGCCTCTTCCGGAATGTATCGGCCCAGGAAGATGATCCGGCCCGCATCGTGACGGATATCAACCATTCCCTCATGGACAACATGTCGGAGAACGAGATGTTTGTCACGTTCTTCTGCGGTGTGCTGGATCTCCAGAACGGCCTTCTGAGATACTGCAATGCCGGTCACAACGCCCCGTTCCTGCTCACAGACCACATTGAGGAGCTGCATGTGGCGCCCAATTTGCCGCTGGGTGTGCTGGAAGGCATGGTATATGAAGGACAAGAGACCAGCCTCCGCTACGACGACGCCCTGTACCTTTATACGGACGGCGTCTCAGAAGCAGAGGACCCGGACCACCAGCTCTTCGGCCTGGAACGCACGGAAGCCGTGCTGCACCAGAGAAGATCGGCCCAGGGCCATTTGGATGCCATGAGAGAAGCCATCGAAGCGTTTGTGCAGGATGCACCCCAGAGCGATGACATCACCATGCTGTTCATCCACTACTTGAATGACAATACACAACCTGCTATTATGGCACGTCATTTAATTTTACACAACAACATTCAACAGATTCCGCAGCTCGCCGAGTTTGTAGAAACCATCGCCGAGGAAAAGAATCTGGACCAAGCCATGGCCATGAGTCTGAACCTGGCCTTGGAAGAGGCAGTCACCAATGTGATCCTCTACGCATACCCGGACGGCATAGACGGCCTGGTGGATATAGAGGCTTACATTCACGACGACTGCCTGGAGTTCATCATCAGTGACAGTGGTAAGCCCTTTGACCCTACCGCCGCACCGGAGGCCGATGTAACCCTGGGGGTGGAAGAACGGTCCATCGGCGGCCTGGGTATTTACCTCGTCAGGAACATTATGGACACGGTCTCGTACCGGTATGAAAACGGAAAGAACATTTTAGTTATGATCAAAAAAATCTAAGCATATGGAAGTATTTATTGAAAAAGAAAACAATGTGACCACCGCCCGTTTCGTGGGCCGTCTGGACACCCCGGCTTCTCAGGAAGTTTCTCAGAGCATTGAACCCATCCTCAATGACCCCACCGGTACCATCGTGCTGGACTGCAAGGAGATGTCCTACATCTCCAGCTCCGGCCTGCGTATTTTCCTCACCATCCGTAAGGCCGCTGCTGCCAAGGGTGGTAATGTGATTGTCAAGGATATCAACAACGATATCCGTCAGGTCTTTATGATGACCGGATTCCTCAATCTGTTCGAAATTCAGTAACATATGAATACCCACAAAGATTTTGTCATTACCATCAGTCGTGAGCTGGGTAGCGGTGGCCGTACCATCGGCCGCCTGCTGGCTCAGAAGCTCAAAGTCCGCTACAGCGACAAGGAACTCATCCATGGCCTGCAGCAGAAGTTCAGCCTCACCACCAGCGGTATCGAGAACCTCAAGGGCCAGAAGAAGAACTGGTTCACGGACTTCATCCAGCTGGTCGCTCCCGCACCGGATGCCAGCCTGTTTGTAGAGGCAGGCAGCCAGTACATCAAGGAATTCCGGGCCGATTTAACCACCGACGACATCCATGAAGCCGAGGTGGAAATCATCAAGGCCATAGCCGACGAAGGCTCCTGCGTCATCGCCGGCCGTTCGGCCTTCTTTGTGCTCAAGGATCACCCCAACAAGCTGGATGTGTTCATCACCGCCTCCATGGAGCATCGTATCGAGCGTGTGATGAAGAAGCAGGGACTCAGCCGCGCGCAGGCCATCGAGGTCATTGACCGCGTTGACAAGATGCGTGACAACTACATCAAGCGTTACACGGGCAAGACCCGTTATGATGCCCGTAATTACAATCTCGCCATCAATGTAGACGAGCTCACGGAAGAAGAAGCCGCCGACCTCATCCTGGACTATATCCAGAAGAGTTTCAATTAGGGGCTATTCCCTTTCTAAATGATACTACCGTCCCTGTTTGGGGGCGGTAGTATCGTTTTGGTTTTACTCTTTTTTCAGCTCCGTTGCCGGATTGGTCTTCGCTGCCTTCAGCGTTTGCCAAATGACAGAAGAGAAAGCAATAATGAGGGTTAGCAGTACGGTGACCGACAGAATCCAGGTATAACTGTCTATGCGCTCGGGATAGTCTTCCAGAAAACGCCGGATTAAGACCACGGCAACAGGAAGGCCGATAATGGTTGCAATTCCTGTCATAACCATGTAGGACCTAACCGTTCGCCAGAGCTCGCTATCCATCGTCCCGCCAAACACCTTACGGATGGCGATTCCCTTGGCGTTGGAACTGGCAAACCAAGTGCTGATGGCCATGAGACCAAGCATGGAAATCAGGATGGTTATAAGGCCGAACAGTTCCACCACACGCACAAAACGCTGTAAATCCTTATGGTCCCGGGCAATGATGTCTTCAAAATAGCCGCACAGGACATTTTTCCGGGAAAGAAGGTCGGCTATTCCGCTTGACTGCCTGTAGGAATTGGCCGCCACTTCCTTGAACCAGCGGTCAAAAGCCGCATGGTCAACATCGGTCTGAATCCAGATGTACGGAAGAATCTCCGATTTATTAATCATCACGGCGCATAGCAGTTCTTTCGTAAAACCGTTATATTGCCGCAATTGATCAACTCCGTTCACGGGATATCGGCGGAAATTTTCGATAACGCCTCCCACGGCCGTCACCGTAGTGTTGGGATATCGGCCCCAGAGAAGAGAGAGGTCGGGGGAGGACTCCGTTATTCCCACAAAATTCCGCGCCTCTTCCGTGAGCCAGAAGGTTCCCGGAAGGGAGGGCGCCCATTGTTCTTTCACCCGGAAGCCCAAAAGCCTGAAGGCCGAACTGTCACATTCAATCGTGCAGTAACTGGCTTGGTTGGGGCCGGAACTGATGCCGCCAATGAGAGTCGGGTACCCGTACCCCCTTCCTATCGTTTTTACTCTTGGGGATGCTTCCAATTGCTGCAACAGGGCTTGTGAAGTGCCAACCTGCCCCGGATAGAAGCAGTATAGATTATCCACGGGCGTTATTCCCAAATCCAAATGCAGCGTATAACGAAGTTGAGCCTCCAGCGTTAGGGACATGGCAATAAAAACAAAGGAAAGGACAGCCTGGAGCACAATGCATGCCCGGTTAAAGCCCATTTTCCTTTTTCGCCTCACCTTCCCGGTAACAATGTCAAGGGGCCGATACGAGGCTAAGAACAAGGCAGGGGATAGACCAGCCAATACGCCAAGGAGTAAAACCATTCCAGCCCATAGAAGCAAAGATTCTCCGTCCCAGGAAACCCTGAAAGGTACGGCGAGGCCGGCCGGTTTGATGCTGTTTAGCAGGGGGACCAGCCAGTCGGCAAGCAGGATGGCAAGAAGAAAGCATACTGTGGTAAATACGAGGGATTCACAGACGCCTTTCATTACGATGGACGCCCGGCTGGCTCCAACCAGTTGACGGGTAGCCATTTCCTTGGCCCTATTCCCGGAGATGGCCAGGTTCAAGTTTACATAATTGAGAATAGCGCAAGCCAGCAAAAGGAGGCCCAAGGCGATGAGAACGTTCAAATACAGACGTTTCCCTTGCCGCAAGCCATGAACGGGATCTTCCTGAAAAAAGATATCCCTGGCAGGAATAACAATGGTCCGTTCGTTAATGTCGGGAACATAGAAGTGCATGAATCCCCCTTTGAACTTATCGGCCAAATTCTCCTTGTCACAGTTAGGCACTAAGTCCACCAGAACATTTACGGTTGTTCCATAGCCCTGTTCTTCCAGATTGGAATTCCGCATCTCCGCCACTTCTGGAAGGGAGGAGAAACAACTCACCAGGACATCAAAGTCGTCAAGAAAGGAAAGGGCGGGGTCTGCCACGATGGCAACAATAGGCTCCCGAGAAACAGTCTCCTGCCAACCATTCATGGAAAACGATCTGTAGCAGATGCCTAAGTCTTTCGAAAGAGGATCCTGGCCGGGAAACATCTTTCTGGCAGCCGGTTCGGTAATCACTACTCCTGAGCCTTCTTTAAACAGAGCCAAATCACCGGCTATCACTTTCTGAGGAACATAATCCAACAGGAGAGGATGAGCAACCAAGCCGGGGACTTCCCATTTTTCTTCGCCTGCTTGTACGGTAAACGACCGGGCGGCAAACATGGCGGCTGACCGAATCTCCGGAAGGGTCGACAGCTTCTCTAACTGACGGTATTCAATATCCCCCTGTCCCATTCCAAGTAAATGCAGATTATACTTTTTCGGAATCTGGGATGGAATATGCACCTGGTCACGGATGGAAGTCCCAATCAGAATTAAAAATGCCAGGCTCACGGCCAGCCCCACCGCCTCGATGGCGGTGTAGAGTTTGTTGCGGGAAAGGAATTTCAGATAACTTTTCATGTTTGCTGTTGTCCGGTCTTGTCAGGAGTTCTACTAATGCTTATATTTGCGTTGGTTCTAATATTTGAAGGTCATGAGCGATGAATTGATTCTTGTACAGAACCTCATCCATGAGATAAGAGGAAAAAAGGTGATGCTGGATTTTGATCTGGCAAGGCTGTATCGGGTAGAGACAAAGGTCTTAAACCAGGCCGTGAGGCGTAATATCAAAAGGTTTCCTTTAGATTTTATGTTTCAGCTTGATAATAAGGAGTTTACAAACTTGAAGTCACAATTTGTGACCTCAAGTTGGGGTGGTCGGCGTACTCCGCCGCGGGCGTTTACCGAAGAAGGAATAGCCATGCTGGCGTCTGTTCTGCATAGCGATGTCGCAATTGCCGCCAACATTTCCATCCTTCGCGCATTTGTGAAGGTAAGGGAGTATTTGCTCATGGCGTCTTCCGTTTCGGCCGAACTCAATGAACTCAGAGCAAAGGTTGATTTGCTGGCACTCCAACGTGAGGAGGATTTGGGCGCTGTCAACGACTTGTCTGAAGATGTTCGGCAGGACATTGACAACTTATATCTGGCCATAGCTGATCTATCCTCCAAGTTAGAGGAGAAGAAGGCTGAACCCAGACGGAAAATAGGATTCCAACAGAACATAGACGACTGATTTACTCTTTCTTCAGCTCCATGGCCGGATTGGTCTTCGCTGCCTTCAGCGTTTGCCAGAGCACGGTTCCGAAGGCGATGGCCAGCGAGATGATAACGGCCACCACAAACACCCAGCCGTAGTTCTCAACGCGGTAGGCAAAGCGCTCCAGATAGACGCTGGTCGCCCAGACGGCCAGAGGGATGCCAATCAGGCAGGCAATGCCCGTCAGCATCATGTAGCTCTTGACGTTCCTCCAGGTTTCACTGCTCACATCGGCCCCAAAGACCTTTCTTACGGCAATCTGCTTGGTGTTTTCGTCGGCAAAGTAGGTGCTCATGGCCAACAGGCCCAGCAGGGAAATGAGTACGGCCAGGACGGCGAAGAGTTCTACCAGACGCAGGGTTCTCTTAACCGGAGCCAGCATTTTCTTGTTGATGTCACTTATGAAACCATATCGCCAGGCGGGCTCTTCTACACCGGATGTTTCCAGCCGATAATCTCTATATGCCTGCCGTATTGCCTTTTCATAGGATTCGTCTTCTCCTATGGTGCCAATCAGGAGGCAGTTTGAATAATGCAATTCCTCGGCCCGTGTCACGATAACGCCGCCGTTGGGATTGAGATTGCTCTCCGAGGCCGGCCGTGTGGGAAAATCCGTCACCACGCCGCCGATGAACTCCGGTTGAGCGCCGTTCATATTGATTCTTCGGGGAAATACGGTGGTTGTATCCGATACCCCGGCTGCGTTGAAGGCACTGCGGCTCATCCAAAGCGAATGCGTCAGCGGATGACCGAAATCTTCCTCCACCTCCAGTCCAAGAAGTTTGAAATAAGTGGAATCACAAATGATGATGGGCATTTCCACGCGGTGTTCTTCGTCCACCCTCACGCCCATGGTCATGTTGATGAGCCCGGGGATTCCACGGCCTACGCCGGCTTTTGTTACAAAGGGCAACTGTTCCACCTTATCCTTGAAGAGTTTCATCTGGTCAAGGTTTTGCGCAGAGTACTCGATGTAGTAAAGATTCTCTGTGGCGGCGTGTGTGGGCCGGGTGAGCATGTGGTGCATTTGCACCTCCATCACCAGCGCCAGGGCAATGAGGAATACCGACAGAACATTCTGCACAACGATGAACACCTTGCTCAGGACCATCTTATTGCGACGCCTCAGTGTGCCCTTGATCACGTCAATAGGCTGGTAGCGGGAAGCCGCAAAAGCCGGGAGCAATCCGTTGATGACGCCCAGCACCAGTATGCCGGCGACGTACGCCAGGATATACCCGGGCGTCAGCATAAAGGACAGTCTTACGCTGGTGTCGCCCATGCCCAGCATCAGCTCGTCCGGGTCGCCGGAGGAAACCAAGCGGTTCATCATGGGGACTAAAAGATCGGCCAGTAACAATGCCAGTGCGAAACAGACGGCGGTGAAGGCCACGGATTCGCCGATGTACTTCCACAGGATGCCGGTCTT
>CAMVJR010000078.1 GCA_947167855.1 uncultured Bacteroidales bacterium | reverse complement strand
ATTTGTTACAAAGGTAGAATCTTCGTTAGGAACAAGATCCTTTTCAGCAAGATAAAGGGCCTCTTTCAGTTCTTCGATGCCTTTTCCACTCTTTGCGGCCACTGTTTGAATATCTACGTGATATTTATTATTTAAAACAAACTTGTTAATTACAGTAACATTTTTGTTAATATCGTCGGAGCTCAATCTATCAACCTTATTAAGCAGGATAAAGACCTTCTGGCCCTCCAAATTTATATGCTGGAACAATTCCTCCAAATTGTTCAAAAGGTCGGACTCAACGGCCTGGGCATCCAGCATGCAAATTACCACTTCGGCCTCTGAAATCTTACGGAAAGTCCGGTCAATTCCCATCTTTTCTACCGTATCGGAAGACTCCCGGATGCCGGCGGTATCGATGAAGCGGAAGAGGATTCCATTCACGTTAAGGGTTTCTTCAATGGTGTCACGCGTGGTACCGGGAATATCCGTGACAATGGCACGCTCTTCACCCAGCAGGGCATTGAGCAGGGTACTTTTACCGGCATTAGCCGGGCCCACAATAGCTACGGGCACGCCGTTCTTGATCATGTTGCCCTGGCGGAAGGAGGCCGCCAGCTTGTCTACATGCTGCCGGGTGTCCTCAATGAGCGCCAGCAGTTTCTCGCGGTCGGCAAATTCTACATCCTCTTCGCTAAAATCCAGTTCCAGCTCCAGCAGGGAAGCCATTTCCAGCAACTGGGAACGCAAAGAGGCCAATTGGGCCGAAAAGCCACCTCTGAGCTGGTTCATGGCTACGCGATGGGAGGCAGCGGTAGTGGAGGAGATAACGTCCGCCACCGCTTCGGCCTGGGCCAGATCCAACTTTCCGTTGAGGAAGGCCCGGCGGGTATATTCTCCCGGCTCGGCAAACCGCGCACCGGCTTTCAGAAGCAGGCCGATGAGCTCCGACACAATATAGGAAGAAGCATGCGTGGAGACTTCCACGCTGTCTTCGCCGGTATAGCTGTGGGGAGCCCGGAAGACCGAAACCAGGACCTCGTCCAGCAGGAAAGTACCGCAAAATACTCTCCCAAAATGAATTGTATATCCTTCTGAACCAGAAATGGTTCCGGAATTTAATTGAACTACCGCATCAGCTATGCGGAAGGTGTCCGGACCACTGATGCGGATAATAGAAATTGCACCGGTTCCAGGGGTGGTAGCCGGTGCAACTATTGTGTCCTGATAGGAATTAATCATACCGTCCGAACTTGGACATATTGTCTACCAAGTCCTTGTTGGTCTTGAATTCGTCCATATGCTGCTGCATCCAGGTCATGGCCTCTACGGGGTTCATATCGGCCAGGAGCTTGCGCAAGATCCAGATGCGGTTGTTGGTGTAGGCGTCGTACAGGAGGTCGTCTCGGCGGGTGCTGGAAAGAACCAGGTTCACAGCCGGGAAAATACGCTTGTTGGAGAGGTTGCGGTCCAGCTGGAGTTCCATGTTACCGGTACCCTTGAATTCCTCAAAGATCACGTCGTCCATCTTGGAGCCGGTTTCCGTAAGGGCCGTGGCCAGGATGGTGAGGGAACCGCCGCCTTCGATGTTACGGGCGGCACCGAAGAAGCGCTTGGGCTTCTGGAGGGCGTTGGCATCTACACCACCGGTGAGAACCTTACCGGAAGCGGGCTGTACGGTATTGTAAGCGCGGGCCAGACGGGTAATGGAGTCCAGGAGGATCACTACGTCATGACCGCATTCCACCAGGCGGCGGGCCTTGTCCAGGACCATGTTGGCCACTTTTACGTGGTGCTCAGCGGGTTCATCGAAGGTAGAAGCCACAACTTCGGCCTTTACGCTGCGCTGCATATCGGTCACTTCTTCCGGGCGCTCGTCTACCAGGAGGATGATTTCGTAAACCTCCGGATGATTGTCTGCGATGGCGTTGGCAATGGCCTTGAGGAGCATGGTCTTACCGGTCTTGGGCTGTGCCACAATAAGGCCGCGCTGGCCTTTACCGATAGGAGTGAACATATCTACCACGCGGATGCTCTGGTCTTTCTCGTGTCCGTGGCCCAGGAGGTTGAATTTCTCCGTAGGGAACAGGGGAGTGAGGAAGTCGAAGGGCACGCGGTCGCGTACGAATTCCGGCGTACGGCCGTTGATGAACTTGATCTTGACCAGCGGGAAGTATTTGTCTCCCTCGCGCGGAGGACGGATTTCACCGGTGACGGTGTCTCCGTTCTTGAGGGCGTTCTGTTTGATCTGCTGCTGGGAAACGTAGATATCGTCCGGGGAATTGAGATAATTATAGTCACTGGAGCGGAGGAAGCCGTAACCGTCCGGCATGATTTCCAGCACGCCGGTAGCTTCTACAGAGCCTTCGAATTCTACCTTGGCCGGCTTCTGCTGAGGCTGGGGCGGGTTGTTCCGCTGCCGTCTGTTATTCTCTTTTTTCTCACGGAATTCTTCCTTCTGAGCGTCGTCTTCCTTGAGGTCGTCAAACAGGTTGTGGATGAACTGCTTGCCATCCACTTCTTCGGCCTTCTTTTCTTCCTGTTTGGGAGCCTGCTCGGCTGCCACAGGGGCTTCCGCTACTGCCGCAGCCTTGGGTTTGCGACCGCGCTTTTTGGGCGCTTTGGGGGCTTCCTCCGCCACAGGTTCCGGGGTTTCGGGCTTGGCCTCGGGTTTCACCTCCGGCTTGGCTTCTACGGGCTTGGGAGCCTCTTTCTTGGGGCGTCCGCGCTTTTTGGCGGGTTTGGGCTCTGCCGGCTTCTGGGACTCAATGACGGCCTCGGTGTCCAGAATGGTAAATCCCAGAGTAGGGAGGTCCATTTTGGCGGCTCCTTTGATATTAAGTTTTTCACCAAGCGCTCTGAGCTGCTCTTCGCTCATAGCGTTCAATTCAGATAATTTATGGGGCATAAAATCTTGAATATATTTCAGTAAAGAAGGTTTCCCGAACGGAAAACCTTTGCAAATATACTAAAAAAATGGAAAACAACAAGAGCTACTTTAATATGTTGTCCATATAGGAGTCGCTCTTCTTGAATTTCAGGAGGTCTGCCAGGGCCGATGCATTGGCGGCAATACGGAAGCTGTACGACTTGTACATACCCATGGGCACCCAGGAAACGGCAATGTTGAAGCAGTGGAGGTCGTAGGTGGCGCTGAACTGCGTGGAGGTGAATTTCATGGCCATGAAGTCAAAGCCGCTGCTGGCCTGGATGCTCAGGCGGGGCGTAAGCTTGACGTTTCCGTTGATACTGATGGTCTGGGTGAAGTTTCTCTTGGTAATCAGTTCCTTGGTGGTGGGCTGATAGGAATAAGTCTTGGAATAACTGAGCGAGTAGTTGAAGCTCAGGGACCAGGGGGCGTTGGGATTCATATAATAGACGTAGCCGCCAGGTATGTATTCTCCGGTAAGGGGATGGTAGTAGATGCGCTGGTAGGTGTTGGCATCGCCCGATCCGGAGTCTTTTTTGCCGTCATTGCCATTGATGGTGCCCTTTCCGTTGATGGAATAGGAGGCC
Organism: uncultured Bacteroidales bacterium; assembly: GCA_947167855.1. GTDB lineage: Bacteria > Bacteroidota > Bacteroidia > Bacteroidales > UBA932 > Cryptobacteroides. The sequence continues at coordinate 5,258 of CAMVJR010000078.1, read as the reverse complement.
GACAGGGAAGCGTTGACCAGGCGCAGCGGAACGCCTTTTACCGCCACGTTGAACTTGTTGATGCGCTGGCCCTTCTCGTCGATGGCGTAAGGGTCGAAATTGAGGTTACCGCTCAGGTTGACCTTGTTGAACAGGTTGGTGGAGGCGGTTATACCAACGTTCTGCATCCTGAGGGAATCGGCAAGGAAATTATAGCTGGTGTTGATGGTAAGCTGGTCCAGCAGCTTGACCTTCTTGGAGCCCGTTCCCGTGGTATCCTTGAGGTCCCGCACCTTGGCTTCCAGGTTGTTGCCTATGGACAGGGACATGGTGGCACTCTTGCCGCGGCCCGGAGGCGATACGGAGTTGTGCTGGGAGATATTGTAGATATTGTACGGGGTGGCCTCGTGGTAGGTTCCCTTTTTGTCGTAATAGGCATCAAGGGTACGCCAGCCATTGAATTGCGTTCCTTTTTCCGGGCTCAGGTTGAGGGAGACGGAAGGGGAAATCACATGTCGGATGGCCTGCACTTTCCGGTGCTTGCCAAAATTGAACATACCATAGACACGCGTACTCATGGACACACTTCCGGAATACGTGTGCGTCATGCCAAAGGTGTTGAAGGCCTGTCCTTCGTCCTTGACCACGCGCTGGGCTATGACGTCATTGCCCTCCTTATCCCTTACAAAGATGGGATTGCCCTGGTCGTCCACTTCTTCCACCAGGTACTGGTCTCCCTTGGAGAACATCCAGTTCATGCCGTACGAGATGCTGGGCGACACGTTGATATACTTGAGCAGCGTAAAGCTGGGCAGGCCTATCTGAAAGTTGTGCGACATGCCGTTCTTCATGGTCTGAAGGGCCTTGGTGGCCAGGGAGTCTCCAAATTCCTTGACGCGATACGTGTTGCCGTTGGCGTCCACGGCCGTCTTGTAGGTACCGTCCGGATTCATCACGAAATCCTGCAGGTCCCTCATCTTGAAGTTCAGACGGTTCTGGAAAGAGGTGGAATAGCCGAAGGAAATCTTCTCGTAGGCCTTTTCCTTGCCCACGCGCTGCTTCTGCTTGAAGGGATAGAAGCGGTTTACGTTAAAGGTAATATTGGGCAGGGTGAAGGAGTAGCTGGAGTCCTTGGTATTCTGGTTGTGCATGGCGTTCACGCTGAGGCTGAACTTGCCGTTCCAGTTGTGGGAATAGGAGATGGAGGATCCTATCTGGTTTTGCTGGGCTTCCTGCACCGAGCGGGCGTTGTACCGGTTGTTGGACGGGCTGGAGAAGTTCACAGAGGCCGTGAAGGACGTTCCGGGATGGGCCTTGGCATCCATGGAATGGGACCATTTGACGCCAAAGTTGCGGGACTGGACAAAGTCTGCGCTGCCTTTTTCTCCGGACTGGTCGTTGGAATAGGAAAGGCCGAAGTTACCGTTGAACTTATAGTTGACCTTGTAACGGGAGTTGATGTCCACGGCCCAGGAACCCAGGGTATAATAGTCTCCGGTAATGGAGAGATCGAAGTAATCTCCAAACACGAAATACATACCGGCATCCCTCATGAAGAAGCCGCGGGCCTGCTCTTCACCAAAGGTAGGGAGCAGCAAACCGGTGGCACGCGTGGGCTTTTTGGGCACAAAGCCAAAAGGCAGGCCGATGGGAACCGTAACGCCGGCCACCACGGGCCAGGCCGGGCCGAAAACCGTCTTCTGGGAAGGCTTGGTAATGACCTTGGCCATGCTGAGCTTGAGGTAGTAGTGCGGTTCTTCCAGGTCGCAGACGGTGTAGATACCGTCCCGGAGGTTGATGGACTTGTCCGGCATCATCTTGATGCGCTTGCCCTGCAGCAGACCTTCCGACTCTTTGGTAATCATGTTGGTGATGCGCGCCTTCTGGGTGGTGAAGTTGTAGCGGAGCTCGTCCATCTTGTAGCTCTGGCCGCTTTCCGTCATTTCCGGAAGGCCCACCATTTCTCCGGTGGTGGGGTCTTTTCTACCCCTTGCATACACCGTATTGTCCAGCATGTTGTATTCCAGATAATCGGCCGTGAGCTTCATATTCTGGTAGGTGACGGTGGCGCCGCCGTAGTAATAGATCATGCGCTTGCCGTCCGTGAAGTCTGTGATGATGGAGTCTTTGGCCGTGGTAAAGGCCGGGCGCTCCAGCGAGCTCTTGTGCAGCAGATCCAGGGAATCGGCCCTGGCCGTTTTAACAGAGTCTGCGCGGGCCAGGGAATCCGGCAAGGAACGCGTCAGAACCTCTTGCGCACCGGCCGGTAGCTGCAGGGCTGCCAGCAGGAACGCCAAGACGTTGAGATATAGAAAAAACTTCCTTGCCATTGGATATTTTTTGCTATTTTTGTGCAAAATATAACTTACAAAAATACTACTTATTCCATAATATACAAAACTGCATCCGTATATGAAGCCGTTTTTTTCCCTCCTGACGCTGCTGAGTTCCGCACTCCTTCTTGCAATCTCCGTACCTGCAAAGGGCCAGGAAACCAATCAGGCTTATTTACGCTTGACAACCGTCGCCATTGACGCCGGTCACGGAGGAAAAGACCCGGGCTGCGTGAGTGCAGACGGAAAAACATACGAGAAAACCATCACCCTGGATATAGCCAAACGGCTGGCCAAAAAGATCGAATCCTCGTATAAGGATGTAGAAGTGGTCATGACCCGTACGGACGACCGCTTTGTAGAACTGGAAAAACGCGCCGTTACCGCCAATAAGGCCAACGCCAATCTCTTTATCTCCATCCACGTGAATTCGGCCGGAAAGGCCACATCGGCCAATGGTTACTCCGTGCACGTGCTGGGTCAGTCCCAGAAAAAAGGGAACGACCTTTACTCCAAGAACCTGGACCTGGTCAAGCGCGAAAACGCCGTGATCATGCTGGAAGACGACTACAAGACCAAATACCAGGGCTTCGACCCCAACGACCCTCAGTCCTCCATCATCTTCTCCCTCATGCAGAACGCCTACCTGAACGCCAGCCTGGGCTTTGCAGAGGATGTGACGGACGCCATGACGTTAGGACCCATCCGCAACAACCGCGGCGTTTCCCAGGATCCTTTCTGGGTGCTCTGGCGCACCGCCATGCCCGCCGTGCTCATTGAGGTGGGCTTCATGAGCAATCCCACGGACCTGGCCACCATGAGAAGCGAAAAGGGCAGGGAAGACATTGCCACCAATATTTTCAACGCCTTCTGGGCCTTCAAAACCCGCTACGACAAAGCGGACGCCTCGGAAATCAAACCCCAGCCCGCACCGGAACCCAAGGTAGAAGAGAAACCGAAGGTGGAGGAGAAGCCCAAAGTGGAGGAGAAGCCCAAGGTAGAAGTGAAGCCTGTAGTGGAAGAAAAACCGAAGGTGGAAGAGGCTGCGCCCGTGGCTCCGGCTTACTATGGAATCCAGATTGCGGCGGTAGGAAAACCGGCCCATGTCAACGATTCTTTCTTCAAGGGATACAAGCCTCTTGAGCTCAAAGTGGACCGCATGTATAAATATATAGTGTGCCCCGATCCGTCCCTCGAAAATGTTAAGAAAAAATTGCCGGAAGTACGTGCAAAATTTAAGGAGTGTTTCGTAGTAAAAATCGAGAACGGAATCCCTACCCGCGTACGTTGATTTTCTGCGTTTTAACGGCCTCAAAAGGGGATATAACGCAAAGTAGCTAATTTAGAATTCTTCTAAAGAAGATACCCCTTCTACAAAACGTCTGACCGTATATTAGGTCTGTAAGTTGTTCAAAAACAGCGGTTTGCAAAATAGGACTTTTTAGTCGTTGCGTTCATTAATTTATGGATAAAAAAATTAAAAAACAATAGCAATGACAATTTTTTTTCAAGAATTTTTCCTCCATATTTGCAAATAAATAAGCTAAGGACAACACTGAGATTTTTCTTACCCCTGATGAACAACCAGGAAAGACATATTGCGGTATGGAATAACTGTCTGCAGATCATTGAAAACAACATTGATCCGCAGCAGTTCAATACCTGGTTCAAGCTCATCCGGCCGGTGTCCCTGGAAGGAGCCAAGCTCACCGTAGAGGTACCTTCGGATTTCTTCCGGCAGTATATCGAAGACGCTTATAAGGAACTGCTCCGGCTCACCATCAAGAGAGCCATCGGCGCAGAAGGTCAGCTCTTCTATCTGGTACGTCCGGTCCAGAACAAGGAAGGGATGGTGCTTCCCGCCAGCCAGAGCGCCGTTCCCACCAATAATCCGGTAACCGTTCCCACGTACCAGCCCGCCGGCCGCCCCAGTCCCTTCGTGTTCCCGGGCGTGCAGCGTGTCAAGATCAACCCCCGCCTGAACCCGGTCTACTGCTTTGGCAACCTGGTAGCAGGGGAGTGCAACAAGCTGGGTGTCAACGCCGCAGAGAGCATCTCGCAGGCCCCCGGTAAAACGCCCTTCAACCCGCTCTTCCTCTTCGGAGGCCCGGGTCTGGGTAAAACCCACATCGCGCAGGCCATCGGCATTGCCATCAAGGAACATTTCCAGGACCAGGTGGTCCTCTACGTAACGGGTCACGAGTTCAAGACCCAGTACATGGATGCCGTCCAGAACAACCGCATCGTAGACTTCATCGCCTTCTATCAGCGCATAGACGTGCTCATCGTAGACGATATCCAGGACCTGATGGGTGCCGGTTCCCAGAACGCGTTCTTCAACGTGTTCAACCACCTGCACCAGAACGGCAAACAGCTCATCTTCACCAGCGACCGCGCCCCCGTGGAGCTCCAGAATTTCGAAGACCGCCTCATGTCCCGTTTCAAATGGGGCCTGTCCGTAGAGCTCCTCAAGCCGGACTACAACACCCGCCTGGAGATGCTGCGTTCCCGTGCCCTCCGGGAAGGCGTCACGCTTAGCGAAGATGTTCTCACGTACCTGGCTTCCCGCATCAAGACCAATTTCCGCGAACTGGAAGGCACCCTGACCTCCCTGGTAGCCTATGCCACCCTCGGTCACCGCAACATAGACGTAGAACTGGCCCAGTCCGTAAGCGGAAAAATTGTGGGTGAAGAGGAGAAAGAGGTTTCCACGGAGCTCATCATCAACAGCGTCTGCGAGTACTTCAACATTACCCGGGACATGCTGCTCTCTACCACGCGCAAGCGCCAGATTGTCCAGGCCCGCCAGATTGCCATGTACGAGTGCCGCAATCTCATCTCCAACTGCTCATTAAGCACCATTGGAGCAGAACTGGGCGGCAAAGACCACGCTACGGTCCTGCATGCCTGCAACACCGTCCAGGATCTCATGTCCACGGACAAACT
>CAMVJR010000077.1 GCA_947167855.1 uncultured Bacteroidales bacterium | reverse complement strand
TCACCCACGATACGGGCGCTCTTCTTGGTTTGGCTGGAATAGCTCAGACCCATGTTGTCCATGCCGAACAGGACGCGGCGCTGAACGGGTTTGAGGCCGTCCCTGGCATCCGGAAGGGCACGGGACACGATCACCGACATGGAATAGTCGATGTAGGCCGAACGCATCTCGTGGTCTATCTCTACCTGCTCGATGTACCCCGTTTCCTGGGGCTCCTCGAGCGGATTCTTCTCTTCGTTTTTATCCATTTTTTAACTGTTCCTTATAAACATACAAAGATAAGTATTTTCTTCGGAATGAGCAAGTACAAAAATTTTTTGAGCTTGCGCCGTGGTTTGGCGCAAGCTCAGGATATCTTTGCAGCAGAAATTAAAACGAAAGCGTTATGAGAAACACGGATTACAACCTCGAGACCCTGGGAAACATGATTTCCTCCGATACCTCTTTCAAGGCCCTCCAGGACATGATCAAAGACCTGGACCTGGAACTCGAAGACGCGTTAGCGGTCTAGTCCGCCTTCAGTTCAACCACCGTGGATTCCTTGTCCGGAGACAGGGCCACGCGGAGGGTGCGCGGGGCGGCATCGGCCTTCTTCCTGGACACCAGGATGCGGTCGCTGATGATGAACTCAGACACCGGGTCCTCCACGTAGCGCGTCACGGCACGGCGGAGTGGACGGGCACCATAGGCGGGATCGTAGCCGGCATCGGCCACCAGGCGCTTGGCGGCAGGCGTGATGATAAGCTTGTAGCCCGCTTCCAGGGCCCTCTCGCGAAGGTCTTTGAGCTCAATGTCAATGATGTCCTCTATGGTCTCCTTGCTCAGGGACTTGAAGTACACCTGCTCGTCCACGCGGTTGATAAACTCCGGCGGGAAAGCTTTGCGGATGGCCTTCTCAACCACACTGCGGCGGTCCACCTCCACGTTGCGGCTGGCCGTGTCAAAACCAATTCCGGAGCCGTAGTCCTGCACCTCGCGGCTTCCCACATTGGAAGTCATGATCACAATGGTATTCTTGAAGTCCACCGTGCGGCCGTTGCTGTCCGTGAGCCGGCCCTCGTCCATAACCTGTAACAGCAAGTTAAAGATGTCCGGATGGGCTTTTTCAATCTCGTCCAGCAGCACCACGGCGTAGGGTTTGCGGCGCACGCGCTCGCTCAGCTGACCGCCCTCTTCATACCCCACGTAGCCGGGAGGCGCACCAATGAGGCGGGATACGCTGAACTTCTCCATGTACTCGCTCATATCAATGCGGATGAGGTTCTCCTCGCTGTCAAACAGGTATTCGGCCAGGGAACGGGCCAGCTGGGTCTTGCCCACGCCAGTGGGGCCAAAGAACAGGAAAGTGCCAATGGGCCGATGCGGATCCTTGAGGCCCGCGCGGTTGCGCTGGATGGCCCTCACCACCGTTTCGATGGCTTCGTCCTGGCCGATGATGCGGCTCTTGAGGCGGGCCCGCATCTTCACGATGCGGTTGCCTTCGCTCTCGGCCACCTTGTTCACGGGGATGCCCGTCATCTTGGATACCACCGTGGCTATATCCTCGGCCGATACTACCTTCTCACTCCCCTTCTTGCGGGCCATGGAAAGGCGCACCATGGAACCGGCTTCGTCAAAGGCGTCGATAGCTTTGTCCGGGAGGGACTTGTCCGTGATATAGCGGTCGGTCAGGCGCACTGCGGCCTCCACGGCTTCGTCGGAGTACTTGAGACCGTGGAATTCTTCATACTTGGGACGAAGCTGGCGCAGGATCTCGATGGACTGGGCCACGCCGGTGGGCTCTACCACAATCTTCTGGAAACGGCGGTCCAGGGCGCCGTCCTTCTCCACGATCTTGGTGAATTCGTCCAGGGTGGTGGCGCCAATGCACTGGAATTCTCCGCGGGCCAGGGCGGGCTTGAGCATGTTGGCGGCATCCAGGCTGCCGGAGGCTCCGCCGGCGCCCACAATGGTGTGGAACTCATCGATGAACAGGATGATGTCCGGGTTCTCGCTGGCCTCCTTGATGATGGTCTTGAGCCGCTTCTCAAAATCTCCACGGTATTTGGTGCCGGCCACCACGGAAGCGATGTCCAGCGAGAGGATGCGCTTCTTGGCCAGGGCGGCCGATATGTCTCCATGCGCAATCTTTTGCGCGATACCTTCTACGATGGCCGATTTTCCCACGCCGGGTTCCCCGATGAGCATGGGGTTGTTCTTCTTGCGTCGGCCCAAAATCTCGATGACGCGGGAAATCTCGCTGTCTCGGCCCACAACCGGGTCCAGCTTGCCCTCCCGGGCGGCGAGGGTCAGGTCATAGGCGAACTCCTCGATGTCCAGCTTCTTCTCTTCGGGTTCTTCTTCCGGACCCTGGGACGGCTGCTGCTCCTGCGGGGCCTGTTTGGGCCTCAGCAGGCCTTCGTCTTCCATGAAGGCCAGCAGGCGGCCGTAGTCGATGCCGTGGCTGCGCAGGTACATCTGGCCATAGCTCTCAGTGGTTCGGCACAGGGCCAGCAGCAGGTGCTGGGGCTGGGCCAGGGGGCTCTTGAGACGGGAGGCCTCCATGACGGTAATGCTGAGCACGTTCTGCGCCTGGCGGGAGAAGGCAATGTGGTCCAGCTGCTCGTAGGGCAGGGTTTCGCCGGTGAAGATGCGCTGATCGATGAAGGTTTTGAGGTCCGTGGGTTCTACCCCCAGGCTCTGGAGGGTACGAAAGGCGGCGTTCTCTTCCTGACGGATGATTCCCAGGAAAAGATGATCCGGGCCGATGCCGTAACTACCCGTTCGCATGGCCTCTTCTCTGGCGTATTTGATGACGAGGTTAAGATCCTCGGAGACTTGTAATTGCATAGGAATAAATTCTGCCCTCAAATTTACAATATTCAAGCCAGTTTGCCAAACTGACAAATTGTCGCTAATTTTGCATGCTATTTGCAAATGAGTGACACGTTATGAAGAAACTACTTATTAGCATTACCCTGATGGCACTGGCCCTGAGCGCCGGCGCCCAGAACTTTGAAGGAACGTTCAAACAGGCCAAGACCCTCAAGGTCTCCGGCAAGGTCATCAAGAGCGAAGGTGAGATCACCTACACCGCCCCGGACCAGCTGGCCATGATTTATACCAACCCGGAAGGAGACTATTTCATCATTGACGGTCCCTTTGTGCGCATGGACCTCCGCGGCGTAGCAGCCGACGTGAACACGGAAACCAACAAGGCCGTAAAGCCCCAGCGCAACGCCATCCTCTACTCCATTGCCGGCAAGTACAAGGACATTGCCACGGAGATGGATGCAGACTGCCAGGAAAGCGCCGGCAAGGGCGGCGGCAAGCACGTGGTGCTCAAGATGCGCAAGCCCCAGCCCAAGTCCTACACCGGCATGGAGCTGGACTATGACAAGGCCGGTCGCCTTACCCGCATGGTACTGGAAGAGGCCGGCGGCATCTCCACCGAGTACCTCATCTCTTACTAGACATACAACCCGTGGGTGTTCTTGATCTCATTCATCACAAAGGATGAGAGGATGGAACCGATGGCGTCAATGTTGCCCAGCACATTGATGATAAACTCGTTGTAGTATTTCATGTCCGGCGCCTGGATTTTGAGCAGGTAGTCGTATTCTCCCGATATATTATAGCACTCCGCCACCTGGGGAATGTCCCGGATCACGGAGATGAACTCCCGGGCCACGCTCTGGTTCATCTGCTTCAGTTTTACCGAGCAGTAGACCGTAAAGCCGCGGCCCAGCTTTTCTGCATCCAGCACGGCCACATACTTCTTGATAAAACCTTCCTTCTCCAACCGTTTCATGCGCTCGAAGACCGGTGTGGTGGAAAGATTCACCCGGGCCGCCAGTTCCTTGGTGGTAAGCCTTGCATTCTCCTGCAAAGCCCGCAGGATCTGAAGATCCACACTGTCCAATACGTTCTCATTCATAAGAAAAATATTCTACAATAACCCTCTACAGGCCGATAATAATTCTACTTCATTCTAATATTAACTACAAAATTAGAAATATTTTCCATAATTCTATAGACTATTGTATATTTTTTCTTCTTGCTGTACCTTTGTTCCCGCTCTGGTATACCTTCCTGAACCTGTAGCCACCCTCGGCCCATAAGGGGAAGGGGTTTACCAGAACAGAAATAGAATAATAAACAAAAGAATATATGGCAAAGATTGAGACCCGCTGCGTTCATGCAGGCTACAACCCCGGAAAGGGTGAACCCCGACAGATTCCCGTTATCCAGAGCACTACCTTTAAATATGAGACCTCGGACCAAATGGGAAAACTGTTTGATCTGGAAGAGTCCGGTTATTTCTATACGAGACTTCAGAACCCCACTTGCGACATGACCGCTGCCCAGATCAATGACCTGGAAGGCGGCGTTGGGGCCATCCTCACCTCTTCCGGACAGGCTGCCAACCTGTTTGCCTGCCTCAACATCGCCCGCAGCGGAGACCACATTGTGGCTGCCAACAACATCTACGGCGGTACCTTCAACCTGCTGGGCGTCACCCTGCAGCAGATGGGCATTGAAGTAACCTTCCTCAAGGCCGATTCCACCGACGAGGAGATTGAAGCCGCCATCAAGCCCAACACCAAACTGGTGTTCGGAGAGACCCTCTCCAACCCGGGCGTGGAGGTGTTTGACATTGAGCGCTGGGCCAAGGTAGCCCATAAGAACGGTCTGCCGCTGGTGGTGGACAACACCTTCCCCACCCCGTATCTCTGCCGTCCTTTCGAATGGGGCGCCGACATTGTGACCCATTCCACCTCCAAGTACATCGACGGCCACGGCGTAAGCGTGGGCGGTGCCGTGGTGGACAGCGGCAACTTCCCCTGGGACCAATACTCCGAGCGCTTCCCGGGCCTCACCACACCCGATGAGTCCTATCACGGCCTCACCTATACCAAGAAGTTTGGCAAAGCGGCCTTCATTGTCAAGGCCACCACGCACCTGATGCGCGACCTGGGCAGCATACAGAGCCCCCAGAACGCCTTCTACCTGCATCTGGGCCTGCAAACCCTGCACCTGAGAATGAAGCGTCACAGCGCCAGCGCCCTCAAGGTGGCCCAGTGGCTGGAGAAACGCCCCGAGGTGGCCTGGATCCACTATCCCGGCCTGGAGAGCGACCCGCCCCACAACCTGGCCCTCAAGTACCTGCCGGACGGCTGCAGCGGCGTCATGGCCTTCGGCCTCAAGGGCGGCCGTGCATTTGACAACCGCTTCCTGGATGCCCTCAAGCTCACCACCATCGAGACCCACGTGGCCGACTGCCACACCTGCGTGCTGCACCCGGCCTCCCATACGCACCGTCAGCTGAGCGACGAGCAGCTGCGTGCCGCCGGCATCGCCCCGGACCTGATCCGCCTGAGCATCGGCCTGGAAGACGTGGAAGACATTATCGGAGACCTGGAACAGGCTCTTCAAACCGCTGCCCAATGACCCGTTACGAAATAACCGTAGACCTTCCCCTGGAGAACGGAGGCGTCCTCACCGGAGCCCGCATCGTGTACCACGAGAGCGAGGCCCGCGAAGGCCGTACCATCTGGATCTGCCACGCCCTCACGGCCAACAGCAATCCGGAAGACTGGTGGCCGGAGCTGGTGGGCCCCGGCAAGGCCGTGGATACGCTCCGGGACCACGTGGTCTGCGTGAATATGCTGGGCAGCGCCTACGGCTCGGAAGGGCCGGCGCGCACCCGTCCGGAAACCGGTCAGCCCTGGCTGCTGGACTTCCCCATGATTACCATCCGGGACACCGTGAACGCCTTCATAGCGGTTCGCAAGCACCTGGGGATCGAGAAGATCGATCTCCTGATTGGCGCCTCCAACGGCGGTTTCAATGCCATCGAGTGGTCCATCATGGAGCCGGAAATCTTTGAGCGTTGCCTCTTCCTTTGCACCGCGCCGCGCATCTCCCCGTTCCTGGGCGCCACCGTGGAGGCCCAGAGAATGGCCCTGGAGGCCGATCCCACCTTCCGCGAGGCCAAGGACCTGCAGGGCGGAGCCGCCGGCCTCAAGTGCGCCCGCGCACAGGCCCTCATCAGCTACCGCAGCTTTGAAGGCTACGGCCTCACCCAGGCCGAAGCCGACCCGGACACCCTCTTTGCCGGGCGCGTAGCCTCGTACGAGCGCTACCAGGGCGAGAAGCTGGTGCGCCGCGGCTTTGACGCCTACTCCTACTTTACCCTGTGCAACGCCCTGGACAGCCACAACGCCGGACGCGGACGCGGCGGCGTCAAGCAGGCCCTCCAGCGCATCAAGGCCGCCTGCACGGTGGTAGCCGTGGATTCCGACCTCATCTTCCCGCCGGCGGAAGGCCGCGAATGGGTATCGTGGATCCCCAATGCCCGTCTTATCGAAATCAGTTCCCATTTTGGCCACGACGGCTTCCTCCTGGAAACCGCTAAACTATCGGCCCTTATTTTATAGCGAACGTATGCAAGTACTTAAATTCGGAGGCAGTTCCGTTGCCAACGCCGGAGCCATGCTCCAGGTTATCAATATTGTGAGAAAGGCCCTGGAGACCGACCGTACCATTGTGGTGAGCTCGGCCATCAGCGGCTGCACGGACGAGCTCATTGCGATTGGCCGCCTCTCCGGCGCCCGCGACAAGAGCTATGAAACCCGCCTGGAGGCCCTGCAGCAGCGGCATCATGAACTGGTGGAAGAACTCCTTCCCAAGAGTTACCAGGAGCGCACCCTGGAAATTGTGGACAAGCTGTTTACCCAGCTGTCCAGCATTCTGAGGGGCGTATACCTGCTGGCCGAGCTGTCCCCCACCAGCCTCGCCGCCGTAGAGAGTTTTGGAGAACTGTTCAGTACCCGTATTCTTACCGAGAAGTGCCAGTCGCTGGGTATCCCCTGTCAATGGCTGGATGCCCGCGAGCTGGTAGTTGTGCGCGGAGGCGTAGTAGACACCTCCACCACTTACAAACGCATCCAGGAATGCGTCCAGAAGCACCTGCACTCGCAGCTGTTCATTGTTCCGGGCTTCATTGCCCGCGATGAGGAAGGCCGTCCCGCCACGCTGGGCCGCGGCGGCTCCGACTACACCGCCTCCCTCTTTGCCGTGGGCGTCCATGCCCGCCGCGAAGAAATCTGGACCGACGTTCCCGGCATCATGACGGCCAACCCCAAGGTGGCGCCCACGGCCCGTACCATTCCCAACATCTCCTACCGCGCCGCGCAGGAGTTGTCCCACTTTGGCGCCAAGGTCATTTACCCGCCCACCATCCAGCCGGTGGTGGCCGAGGGCATCCCCATCTACGTGAAAGACACCTTCCACCCGGAGAACCCCGGCACGCTGGTAGAGAAGAACCCGCCGCAGGCCAAAAGCGGAGTCATCGGCCTGGCCCATACCGAGGGCATTGCCCTGATCTCGCTGGAAGGCAGCGGCATGGTGGGCGTCCCCGGTTTCAGTGCCCGCCTGTTTGACGCCCTGTACCGCAAGGGCATCAACATCATCCTCATTACGCAGGCCTCCTCCGTGCACTCCATGTGCATAGCCATCTCGGCGGCCGATGCCGAAAAGGCCCGCCAGGCGGCCGACAACTGCTTTGCCTATGAGATTTCCCTGGGCAAGCTCAACCCCCTGAAGGTGGAAACCGGTTTCTCCATCGTCTGCGTAATTGGAGACGACATCCTGGGCCACAGCGGTGCCACAGGCCAGATGCTGGCCGCGCTGGGCCGCCACGGCATTCCGGTGCGCGCCACCGCCCAGGGATCCTCCGAAAGGAATATCTCCGTGATTGTGCCTTCGGCCCGGGCCGATGAAGCCATCCGCGCCATCCACCACGAGTTCTTTGACAAGAGCGAGCGCCAGGTGGTGCCGGTCTTCATTGCCGGCTACGGCCGCGTGGGCAGCGCCCTGGTACAGATGATTTACGAGAATGCCGATGCCATTGCCAAGCGCTCCGGCAAGGAGCTGCGCATCTGCGGCATTGCCCGCAGCACCAAATACGTGATTGACACGGAAGGCCTGGACCTGTCCAAAGCCGGCGAACTGCTGGAGAAAGGCCAGCCCGGATCCTACATTGACGCCCTCTGCGGACTCTCCCTGGAGAATCCCCTCTTCATAGACTGCACCGCCAGCGACGAGATCGGTTTCCGCTATCCGGACCTGTTCCAAAGCGGATACAGCGTAGTGGCCTGCAACAAAATTCCCTTCTCCGGCACCTATGCCCAGTTCCGCAACCTGCAGCTGGACGCCCAGAAGGCCGGGGTGGGCCTCCGGTACGAGACCACGGCCGGCGCCGCCCTGCCGGTGCTGGTAACCCTGGACCGCGTGGTCCAGAGCGGCGACCGCCTGGTGCGCATGGACGCCGTCCTCTCCGGCACCCTGAACTTCCTGCTGGACAATTACAAGGGTACCGGCTGGGAGGAACTGGTGGAGGAAGCCCGCGTGAAAGGCTACACGGAGCCCGATCCCAACATTGACCTGAGCGGGGTGGACGTTCTCCGAAAGATCCTCATCCTGAGCCGGCAGGCCGGTATTCCGCTGGAAGAGACCCAGGTAACCCTGGAGCCCATTCCGGCCGATATTGCCCAGCGCTATGAAGCCGCCGCAGCTGCCGGCCGCAAGCTCCGCTATGTGGCCTCCGTAGACGCTGAGGGCCACGCCACCGTGGGCCTGCAGGAAGTGGGTCCCGACAGCCCCCTGTACGGCCTCCGCGGCACGGACAACGCCGTGCTCATTACCACGGGCGATTATCCTTCCCCCATGCTCATACAAGGAGCAGGAGCCGGCACGCGCCAGACGGCGGGTGGGCTCCTGA
>CAMVJR010000076.1 GCA_947167855.1 uncultured Bacteroidales bacterium | reverse complement strand
CGGAAAGGGCATCATGAACGTGCTGGCGGCCGATAAGCTCATGCTCCAGCCCAAGCTCTACTCCACCTTCCTGCTGTGGCTGCTCTCCGAACTCTATGCCACCCTGCCCGAGGTAGGGGAGATGGACCTTCCCAAGCTGGTGTTCTTTTTTGACGAGGCCCACATGTTGTTCGAAGGTACCTCCAAGGCCCTGACGGACAAGATTGAACAGGTGATCCGCCTCATCCGCTCCAAGGGTGTGGGCATCTACTTCATCACCCAGAGCCCCACGGACATCCCGTCCAACATCCTGGGCCAGCTGGGCAACCGCGTACAGCACGCCCTCCGTGCCTACACGCCGCAGGATCAGAAGGCCGTTCGCGTAGCCGCCGATACCTTCCGCCCCAACCCTGCCTTCAAGACGTACGATACGCTGCTGGAGCTGGGAACCGGCGAGGCCCTGGTCTCCTTCCTGGACGAAAAAGGTACCCCGGCCATCGTGGAACGGGCCAAGATCCTCTTCCCGCTGAGCCAGATTGGCGCCATCACCGAAGACCAGAGGGCCGATTTGATAAAGCGCAGCCGTCTGTATGGCCGGTATGATCACCTGGTAGACCGCGAGAGCGCCTACGAACTCATCACCGCCGCCACCCTGGAGGCCGAGCGCCAAAAGGCCGAGATAGAAGCCGCTGCTGCGGCCGAAAAACAGGCCGCCATCGAGGCCAAGGAAGCAGCCAAGAAGAAGTCCAACGGCATTGGTGCCAAGGTGCTCAGGAGTGTGCTCACGGCCGTCACCGGCGTGGCTGCTGCCGCCGCCGCAGACGCCGTTACCGGCAAGATCACCGGAAAGAAGTCCACTTCCAAAACCTCCACCGGAGAGAAAATGGTGAAAAAGGCCACCAAGAGTGCCACAGGCACCCTTACCAGAGAGCTTACCCGTTCGATCCTGGGAAATTTGATAAAGTAGCCCGTGGAGGCAACCGTTTGAATCTTTGATACTTAAATAATTGGCTCCCCTCTGGTTCGGAGGGGAGCCAATACGTTAACGTGGTTATAACCAGTAGGTTATGTCCACGCTAGTATTTATTCTCTTCGGTCGTGATTTCTTCGGCCGTGATCTTCTTCTTGTCCATCTGGTGCCAGGCGTAGGCTATGTAGGCTACTACAAACGGGATCAGGAGCGAGACGCAGAACATCACCTTGAGTGTGAAGTAGCTGGAACAGCTGTTGGCCAGGTACAGGGAGCTCTGGAGGTCCGTGTTGGACGGATAGTAGGCCGTCCCGTTGAAGCCCGCCAGGAAGAACACACTCATAACCACCAGCACCGTGCCGGGCATGGCAAACCAGATTCCCTTGCGGGACTGGCTGAAAGCGCCCAGGTACAGGCTGTAGAGCACCAGCACCACGCCCACCAGCAGCATGCACAGCACGGCGGGCATGGCCAGTAAGTTGTGAAGGTACTTGTACGGTTCCATGGAAACCACCCCGTCCGGAGAGACCGCAAACCCTTTCTGGGTAAGCAGGATGGCCGTCCAGGACAGGAAGAAAAGAAGGAACGGGCCGATAGAGAGCTTTACGCTGCGCCGCATCTGTGCCTGGATTCCGTCGTCCTCTACATTATTGAGGATATACAGGTCTCCCAGGATGCCGGTGAGGAACACCAGCGTAGCGCCCAGCAGCAGGGCAGGGTACTGCCCCAGGGCCTCCAGGCCGTGCCAGGCGTTGCCCCACGTACTGATGACCGGGGCCGAAGGATCCGTAATGGCCACCTTGTCAACGGTAAAGTCGGAGCCGGTGAAGAAGGTTCCCACCGCCGTGCCCACCAGGAAGGGAGCCAGGATGCCATTGACCATGAGGGCAATGCGGAAGCCCTTTACGCCCAGCAGGTTGCCCTTCTTGTTCTGGAACTCGTAGGCCACGGCCTGGAACACGAAGGTAATGAGTAGCAGGATCCACACCCAGTAGGCACCGCCGAAGCTGGTGCTGTAGAACAGCGGGAAGGAGGCAAAGAAAGCACCGCCAAAGGTAACCAGCGTAGTGAACGTGAGTTCCCATTTTCGGCCGGTAGAGTTGAGGATCATCCGCTTCTGGGTATCGCTGAGGACACGGTTTCCCAGGTGCAGGTTGGCACCCTGCACAAACATCAGGGCCACCAGCAGACCGCCCAGCAGGGCAATCAAGACCCACCAATAGTTCTGTAAGAATTCGTAAGTCATGGCTTAGATGTTTTCTGAGGGTTCAACTTCGGGTCCTTTGCCTATGGCGCGGATCATAATGCGGATCTCGATGGCCAGGAACAGGGCAAATACCGCCAGGAAGATGAAGAAGGTGGTCTTGACGGCACCGGCGCTGAGGCTGGAGATGGCCACGTTCACCGGCAGCAGGCCCTGAATGGTCCAGGGCTGGCGGCCCACCTCGGCCACTACCCATCCGCTCTGGCCGCAGATGTACACCAGCGGGATGCAGAGGATGGAAGCCCAAAGCAGCCACTTCCAGGCGCCCAGTTTGTCTTTCCAAATGGCTATCAGGCTCAGCAGCAGCACCAGGGCAATGAGCATGCCCAGGCCGATCATGAAGCGGAAAGCCCAGAACACCACGCCTACCGGCGGAACTACGTCCTCCGGCCGGCTCAGGTGCCCGTAGCCCATGTACTGCACGTTGGCCTCCAGCAGCGCCTTGGCTTCGGCCTTCAAGACCGGATCGTCCGTTTTGCGGTATACCGCCAGGGCGTCCAGGGCGGTCCGGCCCATAATCATCTTGTCTTCTACGGAAGGGATGACGTTGCCGTCATTGTCCGTGTAGCCGTTCAGGATGTCGTTGATGCCGGGCACGTAGCCGTTCCAGTCATGGGTGGCCAGCAGGGACAGCATGTGCGGCACCTGGATGCCGGGGACAATGGTGAAAGCGGCGCCGTTGCCGCCGTCCCGCAGACCTTCGGCCGCGGCCAGCTTCATGGGCTGGAATTCCGCCGCATGCACGCCGGAGGAGTCTCCGGACAGCATCACGGCACCGGAACCCACCAGGCCCACGATGGCGCCCACGAGCATGCTCTTGCGGGCAAACTCCACATGCCGGTTTTTCAAGAGGTACCAGGCACTCACGCCCACCACAAAGATGCCGCCGGTGACCCAGCCGCTGGTAACGGAGTGGCAGAACTTGCTCACGGCCACGGGATTGGTAATGACTTCCCAGAAAGCGGCGGCCGAGGCCATCTCGCTGCGCACGGTCTCGGGGTTGAAAGTGGTGCCCACGGGATTCTGCATCCAGCCATTGGCTACCAGGATCCAATAGGCCGATATGGTGGCGCCAATGCCGGTGAGCCAGGTAGAAGCCAGGTGGAACTTGGGAGAGACCTTGTTCCAGCCAAAGAACATCACGGCAAAGAAGGTAGCCTCCATGAAGAAGGCCAGGATGCCTTCGATGGCCAGCGGAGCGCCAAACATGTCTCCCACAAACCAGGAGTAGTTGCTCCAGTTGGTGCCAAATTCAAACTCCAGAATGATGCCGGTGGCAATGCCCACGGCAAAATTGATGGCAAAGAGTTTGATCCAGAACTGCGCGGCCTTTTTCCAGAACTCGTCTTTCTTGACCACGTACAGGGTTTCCATAACCGCCATCACCACGGCCAGGCCCAGGGTGAGGGGTACAAACAGCCAATGGTAAGCGGCTGTCATCGCGAATTGGATTCGCGACCATATGACAACATCCATAAGCTAATGGGTTAAAAGGTTTAGTGTATCTGTGTTATGTGGTTGTGTCAGGGCGGCACCTACCTTTTCGCTCTTCTCCTCCTCCGTGAGCCCGCTCATAGCTGGCTTGAAGAAGAAAATGCGAAGGATGCCGAACAGGATGATGAGTTTGAGCAGGATGAGCCAGACCAGGGGCTTTCCCCAGGTCATATTGCGGAACCCGTCCCGATACAGGGAGGCAAAAAAGGATACCAGCCTGCTCATAGCAAAATTAATTTATAGCCCTTGGGCTTTGGCTTGGTCCCAGATGGCGTCCATCTGGGCCAGGGTTAGGTCAGAGAACTTGAGGCCTTTGCGCAGCGTCTGCTCTTCCAGGTAGGTAAAGCGGCGGCGGAATTTTTCGGCCGACCGGCCCAGGGCCTTTTCGGGGTCCACATCGTAGAGGCGGGCGGCGTTGATGACGGCAAACAGCAGGTCTCCAAACTCCATCTCCAGCTCATCGGCCGATGCACCGGCGGCGGCTTCCGTGACTTCGGCCACTTCTTCCTGGACCTTGTCCCAGACGTCTTCCTTCTTTTCCCAGTCAAAGCCGCAGCCGCGGGCCTTTTCCTGCATGGCGAGGGCCTTGAGGAGGGCGGGCATGGCCTTGGGAATGCCGCCCATCACGGTTTTGTTGCCGTCTTTCTCCTTGGCTTTCACCAGTTCCCAGGTGTCGGCAATCTCTTTGGCCGATGTGGCTTTCCCGGCCTCCGGACCAAATACGTGCGGATGGCGGAAGACCATCTTGTCGCACACCTTGTTCATGGAATCGGCAATGTCAAAGGCTCCTTCTTCCTGGCCGATGCGGGCATAGAAGACCATGTGGTACAGCAGGTCTCCAATCTCCTTGGCCGTGCCCTGGCGGTCTCCCTCCACAATGGTGTCGCTGAGTTCGTACACTTCTTCCTCCGTGAGACGACGGATAGACTCCATGGTCTGTTCCGCATTCCAGGGGCATTTTTCCCGGAGTTCGTCCATGATATCCAGCAGGCGGCCAAACGCGGCCAGTTTTTCTTCGCGCGTGTGCATTCAATTATTCATTTATAAAAGCAAATATACAACAAATTATACTATATTTGCCCGCTGATGTCCAAGATACCTTACATATCGGCCCGGGAAGCCGTCCGTGCGGTCCGCAGCGGAGACCATGTGCATCTGAGCAGCGTGGCCAGTGTTCCGCAGATCCTCATAGAAGCCCTCGCAGAGCGCGCTTCGGAACTGGAAGACGTTCATTTCCATCATTTCCACACGGAAGGCGACGCCCCTTATGCAGAAGGCGGTCCCTTCTTTGACCAGGGCTTCTTTGTGGGCCCCAATGTGAGAAAGAACGTGCAGGCCGGCCTGGCCGATTACATTCCCGTGAACCTTTACGAGACCCAGTCCATGTACCGCAACGGGGCCCTGGCCTGCGATGTGGCCATGGTCCAGGTGTCGGAACCGGAAAACGGAATGGTGTCGCTGGGTACGTCGGTAGACTGCTCCATCGCAGCCCTGGATGTGGCTCGGGAGCGGATTGCCGTGGTCAATCCCAACGTTCCCTTCGCCCTGGGCAACCTGGTTCCCCTGGAGCGTTTCACGGCCTTTGTGCAGGACAACCGTCCGCTCATCACCAAGGAGTATGCTTCCCCTTCGGAAACGGATCTCCAGATTGGCCGTATCTGCTCGGAACTGGTTCCGGACGGAGCCTGCCTGCAGATGGGAATTGGCGCCATGCCCAATGCCATCTGCGCCGCTCTCAAAGACCACAGGCACCTGGGCCTCCATACGGAAATGTTCTCGGACGGCGCCCTGAATCTGATCCGGAACGGCGTCATTGACGGAGAAAACAAAGCCATTGACAAAGGCAAGGTAGTGGCCTCTTTCCTGCTGGGATCCCAGGAGGTCTATTCCTTCATCGACCACAACCCGCAGGTACTCATGCTGGACATCGCCTACACCAACGACCCTCGTGTCATTGCGCAGAACCCCGGCATGGTATCCATCAATTCGGCCATCGAAATTGACCTCACCGGCCAGGTGTGCGCAGATTCCATAGGCGAGCGCATCTATTCCGGAACCGGCGGACAGCTGGACTTTGTCCGCGGTGCCAAGCTTTCCAAAGGCGGCAAAGCCATCATTGCGCTGGCTTCCCGCACCGCCAAGGGCCTTCCCAAGATTGTCCCCACCCTCAAGCCCGGAGCCGGCGTAGTAACCCCCAGGGCCGATATCCAGTGGGTCGTCACCGAGTTCGGCGCCGTGAACCTGTACGGAAAATCCCTGCAGGAGCGCGCCAAGCTGCTGGCTGGCATTGCCCATCCCGATGACCGCGAAGCCCTCGAACGCGCTGCCTTCGAGCGTTTTGGCCGATAAATCCCAACCCTATGAATAACCAGTTTGCCGCCCTCCTGAAAAAATGGGCCGATTCCAGCTTGATTCTCCGCATTTTCATCGGCCTGGTCATTGGTGCCGTCCTGGCGCTGCTGGTGCCGGGCTGGACCTGGATCGGAATCCTGGGAAAACTCTTTGTAGGGGCCCTCAAGGCCATTGCTCCCATCCTGGTGGCCATGCTGGTGGTTGCTTCCATCGCCAAGGCACAAGGCGGGCTGGGTTCCCGTTTCAAGACGGTCATCAAACTGTATATCGTGAGCACGCTGGCCGCTGCCGTGGTGGCCGTTGTGGGCAGTTTCCTGTTCCCCGTTACCCTTCAGCTGGAGGACGTGGTGGAAACCAGCGCTCCCGCCGCCCTCTCGGACGTCTTCTCCAACCTGCTCACCAACATGGTCACCAATCCCGTGACTTCCCTGGCATCGGCCAATTATATTGGCATCCTGTTCTGGTCCATCCTCATCGGCCTGGGCCTGAAGTTGGTGGCCTCTTCTGCTACCATCCAGGTGATATCGGATCTGGCCGACGTGGTGTCCCAGGTGGTGCGCTGGATCATCCAGTTTGCCCCCTTCGGCATCCTGGGCCTGGTCTTTTCGGCCGTCTCGGAAAACGGTCTGGAGATTTTCTCTACCTATGGACAGCTGATCCTGTTGCTGGTGGGCTGCATGCTGTTCAACACCCTGGTCCTCAATCCGCTCTGGTCGTTCATTGCCACGCATAAGAATCCTTATCCGCTCCTTTGGACCTGCCTTAAGGAGAGCGGCCTGCAGGCTTTCTTCACGCGTTCATCAGCCGCCAATATTCCCATTAACATGGCCCTGTGCAAGAAGATGGGACTGGACAAGAATTTCTATTCCGTGAGCATTCCGCTGGGAGCTACCATCAATATGGATGGCGCGGCCGTTACCATCACGGTCATGACCTTGGCCGTGGCCAACACCCTGGGCATAGAAGTAAGTTTTGCCAGTGCCCTGTTCCTGAGCGTGATTGCTACGCTGGGGGCATGCGGCGCTTCGGGAGTGGCCGGCGGCTCGCTCCTGCTCATTCCCATGACCTGCTCCTTCCTGGGCATAGGCAACGACATCGCCATGCAGGCGGTGGCCGTGGGCTTTATCATTGGGGTGGTACAGGATTCCGTAGAAACGGCGCTCAACTCCAGCGGAGACGTTTTCTTCACCGCTACGGCCGAAATCCGCGAAGAACAGCAGTCCAAACAGACGGATTAATCCATCTGTTCCAGTTTGGTTTTCACCGCGTAGTAGCTGGGGCGGGATCCAAAGCCCGCGGCCTCGATGGCTTCTCCCAGGGAGGCGTCTGCATTCTCTTTCAGATACTCATCCACATAGGTAAGGCGCAGGCGGTTCACATACACAAAGAAACCGCCCAGCTCGCTCTTCATCAGACCCGAAATGTAGGTGCGGTTGTAACCGCAGCGCTCGGCCACTTCGTGCAGGGTCAGGTGCGGGTCCTGGTAGGCTTTCTGCTCCTCTACCACGGTGCGGATGGCTGTGAGCATCTCCTCCTTCTTTTTCTTGGGGATGGCGCGCTGGTAAAGTTGTTGATCGTTTTCCTCATCGGCCTCTTCTTCCCGGGGGTGGCTGCGGTGGGGATTCAGGGCGGTAATCACAAAGAGCACCACCGTGGAAGAGATAAGCAGCATGATCACGGCCATGACCGCCGGGCTGTCCAGAAGGGCGCCGGTCCAGCACAGGAGGGCGTTCACCAGAATGAGCACCAGCCACATCCGGGCCTGGACCACGGGGAAATCGGCCGGATTGGAGAAGTCGTCGGCGTCAAAGCGGCTGGCCCATACGCGTACTACGCCCACAGCGGTGAAGCATACACCCGTAATCAGAAGTCCCAGGATGTGCAGGATAAAGTTTTCCACTCTTTCGTTCCCCATCTGGTCTCCGGGAATAATGGCCAGTACCACGGCGGCCAACAGCGCAATTCCCAGCGGAATGCCGGCCACCAGCGTGGGCCCCTGCCACTTTTTCCACTGCATCACACTGCCAAAGTAGGAGAACAGGATCAGGACAAAGTGATACAGGGTCACCGGCAGGAAAAAGAGCCTCACCAAAAACCAGGCGTCTGCGCTCTCCGGATTAAAAACATAGGGTAAGATGCACAGGGAGCTGAGCCACGCAGCGGTTACAAACGGACGGCCGGGGTAGTAGTATCTGGGGTTGCAGTTGTACGGGGGGCACATGTGGAACCAGCGCACCGCTGCGCACACCAGGCAGGTGGCCACATAGAAGACCGCGGCCATGCCGCAAAGATATGTGAGGGTAAGGGGCACTACTCGTGAAGTTAGCAGCGCAAATTTATGAAAAATATTGTAAACTCTGACGATACGTCCGTTCGCGCGCGAGAACTCAGATATTTTTGCTATCTTTGCAGGCTTAAATGAATTAGTATGGCAGAGAATACGCTGTTGGAGAAGGTGCTGAGCCTTCAGGATAAATACAAGAAACTGGAAGAGCAACTGGCCGATCCGGAAGTGATCGGAGATATGAAGAAGTTCGTCCAGCTGAACAAGGACTACAAGGAGCTGCAGCCCATCATTGCCGCCGGCCTCGAGTACGAGCGTCTGGTAAATGAGTTGGCGCAGGCCAAGGACATCCTTATGAACGAGAAGGACGAGGACCTCAAGGAAATGGCCAAGGACGAGATTGCGGAGATTGAGCCCAAGCTCCCGGAAATGGAGCAGAACATCAAGCTCCTCCTCATTCCGGCCGATCCGGACGACAGCAAGAACGCCATGGTGGAAATCCGCGGCGGCACCG
>CAMVJR010000075.1 GCA_947167855.1 uncultured Bacteroidales bacterium | reverse complement strand
AAAGATAATCAATTCCCCGCATTTTCCAATCGCTTTGAACAAACGAAAAAACATTTGAACTAACGGTGTAGCGGAAAGCCCAAAATCCTCCGTACCTTTGTACAAACACTAAAAACGACAATGAAAAAGATCCTTGTAGCAGTAGCCGTCCTTGCCGTGAGTCTCTCGGCATCGGCCCAGGGTTGGATGCGCCAGCCCACTCCCAATGACACCCTCCGCAGCACCATCGTGCTCCCTAACGGCAATGTCATGTTCCAGATTTATGCCCCCAAGGCCACTCAGGTAGCCGTTTCCGGTGACCTCCCCTGGGACAAGCCCGTCAAGTTTGTCAAGCAGGACAACGGCGTATGGCAGGGCATCTGCGAAGGCCTCGCAGACGGTTGCTTCCGCTACAGCTTCAATGTAGACGGTGTAAAGGTACAGGACCCCAAGGCTCCCCTTTCGGCCGAACAGGCCTCCGTCCTCACCAAGGGAGAAGGTTATATCAAGAATGTCCCCCACGGCGCCGTGGCCCAGCGTTACTACTGGTCCGAGACCCTGGGAGAAATGCGTCGCCTGCATGTCTGGACTCCCGCCGGCTATGAGAAGAAGGCCGATAAGCTGCCGGTGCTCTACCTCATCCACGGTGGTGGAGACAACGACGCCTCCTGGCCCGGTGTAGGTGCCGCCGGCTGGATCCTGGACAACCTCCTGGCAGAAGGCAAGATGGTTCCCATGGTGGTGGTGATGCCCAACGGCACCATCAACGTCCAGAACGAGGTCCCCCCGTTCGCCCAGGACATGGTTACCTCCATCATCCCCTTCATCGAAGCCAACTACAATGTCCTCACCGACAAGGCCCACCGCGCCGTCGCCGGCCTCTCCATGGGCGGTATGGAAACCATGGAAGTGGCTTTCACCCATCCCGAGATGTTTGACTACGTGTGGGTGCTGAGCTCCTCGCTCATGCCCGGTCAGGATCCCGCTGCCGAGAGCGCCCGCCTGGGCATCAAGAAGAACATCGCCCAGCTCAACGCTTTCAAGAAGATGGTCTTCACCCAGGGTGGTCCCGCCGACATCGCCTACAACAACTGCAAGAACACCCGTGCCCAGCTGGACAAGGATGGTCTCAAGTATGAATATATGGAGAACGCCCAGGCCGGCCACAGCTGGGCCACCTGGCGTGCAGACCTCCAGACCCTCGCCCCCACCCTCTTCAAGTAATCACAACAACTATCAACCCATATGAAGAAATCACTGCTAATCCTAACCTCTGCCGCCGTCCTGGCGGCAGCTTGCGGCGGTGCCCAGTCCCCCCAGGACAAACTCACCGTCAACGACAAGAAGATCAATGAGATCATCGCCCAGATGACCCTGGAAGAAAAGGTGAACATGCTGCACAGTAAGACCAACATGTCTTCTGCCGGTGTGGAGCGCCTGGACATTGCCGACATGAACTACGCCGACGGTCCCTTCGGCATCCGCGAAGAAGGCCAGCCCAACGGCTTCATGAGCGCCGGCTGGACGCTGGACAGCGCCACCTACTTCCCTACCGGAAGTGCCCTGGCCGCCACCTGGAGTGAGGAACTCGCTTACAAGTACGGTACCGGAATGGGCAAGGAAGCCCGCCTCCGTGGCAAGGACGTCATCCTGGGCCCTGCTGTGAACATCCAGCGCCTGCCTGTGGGTGGCCGTACCTACGAGTACCTTTCCGAGGATCCCATCCTCTCCGCCGCCCTGGCCCTGGAATACACCAAGGGCGTGCAGGACGAAGGTACTGCCGTATGTATCAAGCACTTTGCCGTTAACAACCAGGAGACCAACCGCGGTAGCGTAAACGCCATCCTGAGCGAGCGTACCCTCCGTGAGATCTACCTCAAGCCCTTCGAGCGCGCCATCATCGAAGGCGGTGCCATGAGCGTGATGCCCGCTTACAACAAGGTAAACGGCGACTACTGCTCCGAGAACGAGCATCTCCTCAACGAGATTCTCCGCGGCGAGTGGGGCTTCAAGGGCTTTACCGTCTCCGACTGGGGCGGCACGCACAGCACCATGGGTGCCATGCTGCACGGCCTCAACGTGCAGATGACCGGTTCCAACTACCTGGGCCAGCCCGTCATTGACTCCATCAAGGCCGGCAAGCTCACCGAGGAAATGGTAGACGAGAAGGTCCGCCAGATCCTGCGCGTCCGCTTTGCCATCGAGCCCGTTCCGGCCGATGTAGCCAACAAGGTGATGACCTCCCAGCCCGAGAGCCAGCAGATTGCCAAGGAAGTGGCCGAGAAGAGCATCGTCCTCCTCAAGAACGAAGACAGCGTCCTTCCCCTAAAGAAAGGCATCAAGTCCATCGCCGTCGTTGGCCAGAACGCCGTTCTCAAGACCCAGAGCGGTGGTATGGGTGCCGGTGTGAAGGCCCTCTACGAGATTACCCCTCTGCAGGGTATCCAGACCCGCGCCGCCCAGGACGGTATCGAAGTGGTCTACGCTCCCGGTTACAAGAACTTCCCGGGCCGCCGCTGGGGACCCGCTCCCGCCATTCCCAACCCGCTGGAGGCCGCTGCCATTGACGAGCCCGCCGATCCTTTCCTGGTATCCGAGGCCTGTGAGGCCGCTGCTGGCGCCGACGTTGTGATCTTCTTCGGCGGTACCAACAAGAACATCGAGACCGAAGGTTCCGACCGTCAGAACATCGACCTCCCTTGCGGCCAGAACGAGCTGGTGAAGGCCCTCAAGGCTGTGAACCCCAACCTGGTCACCGTTCTCATCTCCGGTGGTCCCACCGACCTCCGCGAGCTGGAGCCCGTCTCCCCGGCCATCGTACAGGGCTGGTGGAACGGCACCGAGGGCGGCACCGCCCTGGCCGAGGTCCTCTTCGGTGACATCGCCCCTTCCGGAAAGCTTCCTTTCACCTTCCCGGCCAAGCTCGAGGACTCCCCTGCTTACGCCATGGGTAACTTCCCCGACAAGAACGCCGGTGGAGACCTCTTCTCCCTCATGTATCGGCCCGATGTCATGAAGATGAGCCGCGAAGAGCGCCAGAAGCTCATTGACTCCATGCCCAAGCCCGAGGCCCGCTACACCGAAGAATTCTACGTAGGTTACCGCTGGTTCGACACCAAGAACGTGAAGCCCATGTATGCCTTCGGCCACGGTCTCAGCTATGTGGACTTTGAGTATGATGACCTCAAGGCCGTTGCCGGCAAGGACGCCGTCAAGGTTAGCTTCAAGCTCGAGAACGAGGGTTCCATGCCCGCCGACGAAGTGGTCCAGCTCTATGTGACCCGCGTAGACTCTAAGGTAGAGTGGCCCACCAAGGAACTCAAGGCCTTCCAGCGCGTCAGCCTGAAGCCCGGTGAGAGCAAGGTGGTCAACCTGGAGATCCCCTTCAAGGACCTCCGTTACTGGAACGAGACCACCCATGCTTGGGATCTCGAGCACGGCAAGCTCCAGCTCCTGCTGGGCTCCGCCTCCGACGACATCCGCGAAACCGCCGAAGTCACCATCTAATATGAAGAAAGTTATGGTCATTGGGGCCGTCATGCTCGTTGCGGCATGCGGCCCCAAGCCTTCCGCCCAAGTGGAGAAGGTAGAAATCTGCACCGAAGTGGGAGACTACGGCATGCTGGTGGACGCCATCGAGATTACCGTAGCCAACCCCCGCTCCATCAAAGGCCTCACCGCGGCCGATTTTGACCTGGTCAACAACACCTCCGGTGCCTTTGTGGACGCCGCCACCGGCAAGTCCCCCGAGGCCTACGAAGACGACGGCATTGTGGTTTCCCGCAAGGGCAACGTCCTCCGGATCGAAGCCAAGCCCTTTGGCAAAAACGGCAAGATGGAAGGCTTCTTCAAGCGCCTGCCCTGGGAGCTCCAGTGCGCCCTGGATTCGGCCCTCAACGTGACGCCGGACAAAGTATCGGCCGAGCATATCGCCGTCCTGGACGACTGCATCCACGGAGAGTTCTCCTTTGGCGGCCTCACCCGCGAGTACATGTTGCACCTGCCCAAGGACGCCAACGGAAAGGTCATTGAGAACGTGCCCCTGCTGGTCTGGCAGATCGGCGGCGGCGAGTACGACAAGGATATGATGACGGTGGCCACAGCCAACCGCTGCCTGGTGTCCCTGGCCAAGGAAGGCGTTCCCTGCGCCGCCCTGGTCTTTGCCCTGGCCAACCCCAACTACTCCTACAGCGCCTCCCTCTTCCCCGAGAAGATTGAACTCATCGACCGCAACAACGCCCTCCAGATGGCCTTCATCGACACCCTCATTGCCGATGGCAAGGTAGACGGAGACCGCCTCTTCTGCGCCGGTGCCTCCAGTGGCGGCGGCTGCACCATGCGTTTCATGATGCAGTTTGCAGACCGCTTCAAGGCCGCCATTCCCTGCTGCGCCATGGATCCCATCGTCCCCATCCACCAGGTGGAGGAGAAATATCCCGGCCAGTTCACGGACGACGTGGAGAAGGTCTGGAAAGGCACCTGCGTGTATAAATGGAACGGGGCCGATATGGTCCTGGAGCCCATGGACGTAGAAGCCTTTGTGAAGCTTCCCATGTACTTTGTGCACGCCGCCACCGACCGCACCTGCAAGGTGGCCAGCACCTACGCCTACAGCGAGGCCCGCAAGCGCCTGGGCGCCCAGGACGACAAAGTCCTCATCTACTCCGACGAGGACCTGGTCAAATGGGGTGTCTCCCCCTTCATGGCCCACTTCTCCTGGGTTCCCCTCCTGGACGACTATTCCGAAGGCTCTCCGATGAGTTGGATGATTGCCCAATTCTAATTATTTGAATATTCCTAAAGAATCCGTAACTTGCCGCATGATTGGGAAGTTGCGGATTTTTTTGGTCATCGGCCTGCTGCTGGTGTGCGTGCATGGTATGGCGCAAAATGCAGCGGCAGATTACGCGATAGACCTGTTTGAGCAGCTTCCGGGCGCGGAAATCAGGGATGACCAGATTACCGTTTCCGGGAAGCCGGTGGGGCTTGTCTATGTGAATGGGAAATTGGTTTTCGGCCTCAATCCCCTGTGGGCTCTGAACTATCTGAAAGCCCGGCAAGTGGTAACCATGAACGTCCTTCCGGCCGGCCCGTCCAGCGTGAATATCCACATTGAAACCAGGGATCCGATTGACCGTGTCCTAGACGTGCAAGCCCGCTCCATGCTAGGAATGGACGAACTCCCCGACGAGAACGGGAAGCGCCCGTTCCGATACCTTATAGGATCCAATATGCATTCTTTCACGGAGCTGCGACAGGTGTGGGCCGATGTGGTGGCCAGCAATCTTGGTATCCATTCCAGTCAGGTCTCCCTGACCCCGGGGCCGCTGACTTCGCTGGGAGAGAATATCGACGTATCGGTGGGTTACAACCGCTATTGGGACAACCCTCTTACCGGCAACGCGCTGCAGCTTTCCTATACGTTTGGCCACGAGAAAGGACGCACCCGTACACGCATGCAGAGCGAGCTCTTTAAAATCCTGTTTCTGCCTCAGATGGCGATAGATGAGCAGGACCTTCAGCTCAGCCACGTGCGCACCCACAACCTCCAGAGCTCTTTCGCCTATCGTCGTGGCAAGCATATCCGGGCCACCTGGAATCAGGACCTCCGCATTTCCTACGACATGCGCGACAACCTGACATACACCGAGCTGGACATTAACTACATCCCTAAGATGGAGCGTACCCAGGAATTGTATTCCCAGAACCGGGCCTGGAATCTGCGAGAGGCTGTGGAACTGGGCTTCGCGAACGCTGGCAACAAGAAGCTGCCCACTTTGAATCTGGAAATGACGCTGGGGCAGAACCATCTGGACGCCTGGGATAGGGATACCCTCGCCACTTCCTTCCGCAACCGCTGGCTTACCAAAGACGGGGAAGGTCTTTCCCAGCAGTATTCGGCCCGTGTAGCCCAAAGAATACTGGACATAAGAAATACGGATCCTGCCCACCCCCAGGTAGTCCGTACCCATTCATTCAATGCGGATTATACCATTTCTTATGCGAACCAGGTGAAGCAGCAGAAGGCCTGGGACCAGCTTCAGCAAGGGTTGCCCTTGCCCAACCTGGCCAACACCTTTGACTTTACTTTTACCCATCTGCTCAATTCCCTCAACCTGACGTACAGTCATTCACGTTCCGGCGAGAAGGGGGACTTCAACCTTCGCGCCACTTTGGCCACCGAGTTTGAGAACGTTGTGGATAAGGAAAGAATCCCCTATGAGCACAAGAAGAACGGCTCTTATTTCCGGCTTCGGCCCGGACTGTCCATGGACTACCGGGACTATAGCCTGAGTTTCAGCACTACGGCCCATACACCATCCGTGGAGGAACTTCGCAAAAGAGTCGATGATACCAATCCCCTCTCCATCATAGCCGGTAATCCGGATCTGAAGCAGTCCATCGCCTACACTCTGACCCTGGGAAAACGTACCGACAGCCGGGTCTCCAAGCATTTCCTGAGCTGGAACCTGCGGGCTCAGTATGAAGTGAATTCCATCGTGCAAAAGATAACCCTGTTTCAAAAAGATACGGTTCTTGCAGAGTTTGAAAACTATCCGGTGAAGGCCGGAACCTTGCTGACGGAACCCTTCAATGCCCGTTACTCGTGGAATTCCTATGGAGATATCTATCTGATGAGCCAATGGGGCGGTCCCTGGGGCTTTTCCACGCGTGTGGGGGCCTCCCTTCAGTTCAGGGATCTGCCGCATTTCTCCGGCAATGCCCTTGTGCGGTCATCAGACCTGACTCCTTCCCTGACGGCCTGTACATCCTTCTTCCCCTTTACCAGGAATGTAAAGGTGGGCCTGAACAGCACTGTGACTTATGTCAGGGGCTGGAACGATGCCCACTCGATGGATGTCCGTTCCCTTCGGAGCACATTGGGAGCCCAAGTCCATGCAGATGTCCTGAAGCGTTTCTTCATCGTGGGAGATTATCTTTGGGACCGGTACAGAGACTTGCTGGACAAGGAGATGTCCCACGATGCGCACCGGCTTTATCTTTCCCTGGGCGTCAAACTGCTCAGAGACAAGCAATTGAAGGTGGCCGTCACCGGTGTGGACCTGCTCCAGAGCGGTTCCCTGTACAACGAAGTGATTACCGCATCCAGAAGGACGCGTTTCTGGACGCCGGTCTACGGCCGCTATTTCCTGGTGGATATTACCTACCGGTTTACTTCCCCCACTGCTCGCAGAGCTCGATGATGGCTTTCCGGTCGCTGGGGTCCATCTTTTTATTCTGGTCGAACCAGGCTTCAATCTCGGCCTTCTTGTCGGGGAAGCACTTGATGAAATTCTTCTTGGTTAAGGAAAGCATGGCCCCTTTTCGGTAAAGGGCCGATGTCTCTTTCATACGATAAGGGATGTTCTGGAGTTCGCTGAAATGCAAGATTCGTCCTTCCATACCCATGGACTCGTAGGACTGGACGGCCGTGGTGTTGCTTTCCATGCCGTAAGAGGCAATTTTGGTATCCGTTAAGAGAGTAACCTCCCTCAAAGTGGCCAGGAGCACTTCGCTGGAAAGAGGGTCCAGACGGTAGAAAACGCCGTACCGGAAAAGGAAAGGCACATTATCAATAATAACCTCCACCAAACCTTCCGTGTTGTCCAGAACCATTTCCATACCGTGCTTGTCCTTGAAGCGGACCGTGTTGTCTATGGCACAGATGTTATATGTCCCGGGGATAGGAGACTTGTCACTGAAAAGGAGGGTGCCTTTACCCATTTCGGGCATCAGGTAAAATACACTGGCGGGGAGGCCTCCGGGAATATCCTGAGCACGCAGATTGGCGCAAAGGCCCATAAGGGCAAAGAGGCCGATGAGGAGAGTCTTTTTCATATCCGGTTGATTAGTTTTCACAAAGATACACAGATAAATGTACAAATATTTTTACTTGCGTTCAAATCGCGTGCCCGCGCTTGACCATGCGCCTCGGAATCAGTAAATTTGTACATAAGACATAACCAATTCATTCCAATATGAAAAAAATCTTTGTAGCAATTGCAGCCCTGGCCATCGGCCTTTCCGCCAATGCCCAGCAGGCTCTGTTTGGCGGCCCCTCCGTGGAGTCTCCCGTTATCAACCCTGACGGTACTGTTACCTTCCGTTTCCAGGCTCCCAAGGCCATCAAGGTAGAAGTGACCGGCGATTTCCTTCCCACCCAGAAGATGGAAGTGGAGTTTGGCGGTAACAAAATGGTTTACGATGCTCCCGGCGTGGGTGTTCTCAAAGAAGGCAAAGGCGGCGTGTGGGAATACACCACGGACTTTGTCGTGGCTCCCGACATGTACAACTACACCTTCCGCGTAGACGGTGTAAGCCAGATTGACCCCCACAATATGTGGGTCAACCGCGATGTAGCCTCCCTCACCAGCGTACTCCTGGTCCCCGCTCCCGGTGAGCGCAGCGACCTCTACGCCATCCACAAGGTTCCCCACGGCACCGTTTCCAAGGTCTGGTATCCTTCCAAGACCGCCGGTTTCGACCGTCGTCTGACCGTTTACACTCCGGCCGGTTACGAGACCTCCAAAGCCAAGTATCCCGTGCTGTACGTGCTCCACGGCATTGGCGGTGACGAAGACGCCTGGGTCACCCAGGGCCGCGCCACCCAGATCCTCGATAACCTCATCGCCCGCGGCGAGGCCAAGCCCATGATTGTAGTGTTCACCAACGGCAACATCGCCTGCGAGGCCGCTCCGCTGGAGAATGCCGACGGCTATGTGAACCCCACGATGAGCCTGCCCAAGACCATGGAAGGCACCTTCGAGTCCGCTTTCCCGGAGGTGGTGAAATTCATCGACAGCCGCTACCGCACCATTGCCAAGAAGCAGGGCCGCGCCATCTGCGGTCTCTCGATGGGCGGTTTCCACACGCTGTACATCACCCTCAACAACCCGGATATGTTCAACT
>CAMVJR010000074.1 GCA_947167855.1 uncultured Bacteroidales bacterium | reverse complement strand
TGACCATGCAGGCCCAATCGCAGAACTCCGTGACTTTGGCGTCGGGCAAAGATACGGAGGGCCGAAGCAGATAGTAATCATTAAAGGCACCAGTCCAGCCATAATTGATGCTGAAATAAGGTCCTTGATAGCCATCCAACACAAAAGCGTGGCCCTCGTTATTCTTGTTAGATGCGCCATAGAAAACCGGGCGGTAGGCGTCAAGTTCGGCCCGGATGGTCTCTTCCCAGGCCTCCCTGGTATAATAATCCCAGTCCTGATACTTGATCTGCTTGTCGTAGCCAAAATACTGTGCCAGAAGAAGCGGCATGTCACCAGTGGCCCCCGATCCCGCCGGATGGAAATCCATCTGGCTCATGATGGCCAGATCGTACTGCAGCTGGGCCATCTGATGGGCCTGCTCGTCCGTATACTTGCCGGGCACATAATCCAGGGGCATCTGGCTCCAGTCATAGGTATGGCCCAGCTCGTGTCCCTGCATCTGTTGGCCGGCGCTGTACCAATAATAGGAAGGCAAAGTGCCGGTACCTTTCTCCGGCCACTCATGGTAACGCAGGATGATAGCCTGAGCCGTTGCCACGCAGCCTACCGGGCATTCACGGCCGTTCAGCTTGGGGATCATGTCGTT
Source organism: uncultured Bacteroidales bacterium (assembly GCA_947167855.1). Lineage (GTDB taxonomy): Bacteria > Bacteroidota > Bacteroidia > Bacteroidales > UBA932 > Cryptobacteroides. Next base: position 8,314 of record CAMVJR010000074.1, on the reverse strand, counting down.
CCAGGGATGGCCCGACTGGTCCCAGCGGGCGGTTTCCAGCTTGACGCCGGGGTCATCATTCACACGGACCGATGACCATTCGGCAAGGATCTCATCCGTCGCCTGCAGCCCTGCGGTACGGGCATAATCGATTATGGAAGCGTGCCAGTCCAGGATGAAGCGCAGGTTGCACGGAAGTTCCGCCTTGGTGAGGCTGCCCGATTTGGAATAGCCGATAACCGGCAGGGAGACATCATCGGCCGCTACTACTGCGTAGCCGCCGCCGTCGCGTTCGAAGAGGTAGAGAGCGGGATCCTGGGATGCGCTCTTGGTCTGGGCCTGGGGCCAGGTGCCCACCAGGCGGACAGCGCCGCCAGCCGCTTTGGTGGCAGGGCCCAGATAGCGTTCGGCAACGGCTGCCGCTTTCTCTTGCGGTACTTTATCGGCCCTTACAGGAAGGGAAATGGCCAGCAGGAAGAGGCCAAAGATGATAGACTTTCTCATTTTTCGGCCTCCTTATAATTGATGTAGCTGAAATCCAGCACCATTCCTTCTTCAAATTCTGTAACGCGGACGGGGGCATACAGGGGTGCGCCGCCCTCCACGATGATCGTATACTCTCCCGGCTGGGCGTAACGGTGCTTTACGCCCTGGACATAGGGCTCGTAGCTGCCGTCTCCCCAGAAGATGCGGGCACCTTCGGCCGGTTTCTCCAGCCAGGGGGCCGTTACCTCCTGCTTGGCCGTGCTAAAGGTGAAGCTGGGCAGGTAGCCCTGCTTGACTTTCACGGTATCGGAAGAGTCAAATTCTTCGTTCTTGAACACCAGGGACATTTCCCGGGCCTCCCCCGTATTGTTGGCAGCCACCTCGAAGCTGTATGTGTGGGAAGAAACGGTTTTACTCTTCACCAGCTTGACCCAGTCGCAGGAAGCAGGCAAAACCTCAATCTCAATACTCAGGTTGGTGGTAACCCTCACGTCAAAATCGCGGCCCAGGGTGGGTGCGTCAACGATGAAGGAGCTGATTACCAGGGCGGGATTCTCACCCAGCTGGGAGACGGTGACATCGGCCTTTCCAATTTCGCTGCTGATGGTCACCACGGTCTTGCGGGCATGCACGTCCGTATTGGTTTCGGCCGAAAGCGTAATCTTATGCGTTTCTCCCTCTTCCGACAGCGTCTTGCGCAGCCAGGAGGAGGCATCGGCCGGAATATTGACGGTAAAATCTATGTTGGCGTCCACTACCAGGGTGAACGATCCGCCCACCTGGGGCAGATCCACCTTGTCCTGGGACATGAGCTGAAAGCGCGGTTCCGGCTTGCAGGCCGCCAGGAGGCAAAGGGTGGCTAAAAATAGGGTTATGCGTTTAATCATTTCTTCTTGGGCTCATTGCGTTTGTCGATGATTTTGGCATCCGGATACTTGCTCAGGTCAAAGGTCATCTGCTCCTGGGTTACGCCAAAGGAGATGTCCTTCATGATCATGGTCACGCCGTCGATCTTGGCCGATAGGCTCACGGGATAATAAGTGCCTTTGGCCACTACCACATCCATGTTCTTGGGATCTTCCTTGTTGACGTTGTCCTTGTTCTTCTTGCAGAGGATGTACCAGGCATCGGCCGTCTCCTTCTTGATGGAAACGGTGTAGCCGTCGGTGATGCCTGAGAACATATCCAGGTCTCCGCTGTCCTCGGAGGAGCTGCCAGCGCCTTTATCTATGGTAATCTCGTTGTCCTTGGAGTTGTAGGTGTATTCGGTAATTCCGTCGTCCCAGATGATGAGATCGGCTCCCATCATGGTGGTTTCCATGCGGAGCTTGTCTCCCAGCATGTAGCTCTTCATGCGGATGGTGCCAATGATGGGGATCTTGGTCTCCACCGTCATAATAACGCCTTCACTCTCGTGCTGCGTCATCTGTTCGTCCATCTTGGTCAGGATCTGCTCTGCGGTCTGGGCCAGGGCCGATACAGCCACGCACAGGCCTATGAGAATACCAAGCAACTTTTTCATGCTATTCAAATTTATATCCTGCAAAGATACGAAAAATCCCGGAAGCTACAGGAGATTCAGGAAGAACGTAATGACGCCGGTATTGATGATGTCCACAAACATAGCGCCCACCACAGGCACAATGATGAAAGGCTTTACGCTGTAATGATACTTGTAGCTCACGGCCGACATGTTGGCCATGGCGTTGGGCGTAGCGCCCAATCCAAAGCCGCAGAGGCCGCTCACCAGCATGGCGGCGTCGTAGTTCTTTCCGAAGGCCGGGAAGGCCACAAAGGCCGCGTAAAGGGCCATAAACAGGGCCTGGGACATCAGGATCACAAACAGCGGCAGCATGAGGCCGGCCAGTTCCCACAGTTTGAGCGTAGCCATGGCCATACCCAGGAACAGCGACAGGCACAGTTCTCCAATGCCTACGGTCTCCTTCAGGCACAGGGCATTCTCTTTATGGCCGAAGACATTGCGCAGGATAGCCGCCACCACCAGTGCGCCAAAATAGGTAGGGAAAGTAATACCGGTGAGCGCCAGGAGCCGGCTTAGGCCCATGCCCAGGGCCATGGCAACAAATAACTGGCCGATGGCCTGCGTATACCGCTTGAGGGAAGAGTCGGTCTGGCTGGCCTCCAGGGTCTTGACCTCGTCCTTGGACGGCTCTTCTTCGGCCAGCTTGAACCGGCGGATGAGCATTTCTCCCAGCGGGCCGCCAATGAGGGACCCGGCAACCAGGCCGAAGGTGGCGGCGGCCATGGTGATGGAATCGGCCCCTTCCAGGCCCATCTTGCCCAGGAGCGGAGCAAAGCCGCCAGCCGTGCCGTGGCCGCCGCACATGGGGATGGAGCCGGTGGCCATGCCCACCAGCGAGCTCACGCCCAGGCCTTTGGCCAGGCCCAGAGCCAGCACGTTCTGCATAACTATCAGGACAGCTACCAGCACAATCATGACCACAAGGGGCTTTCCGCCCTGTTTGATTACGCGCATGTTGCTCTGATAACCCACAGAGGTAAAGAACAGGGTCATGCAGATGTCCTTGATGGTGCCGTCAAAGGTGAATTCCAACCCAAAGGCCGCGTGAAGGAACAGAAAGAGGAAGGAGATGACCAGACCGCCCGAAACGGGTACGGGAATGCAGAACCGCTTGAGAAAAGGCAGCCATTTGGTGAAACACATTCCCAGCAGGAGGGCCACTACGCCCACGCCGGCGGTCATATACATATCCAGATTCAGGTCCATACGCGCACTGGTTGGTTCTCACAAATATACAAAAAAATAGCCTCCTGCAAAAGCGGGAGGCTATCGAATCAAGAGGAAGCCTTAGTCGGCCATCTCGTTAATGAGCTTGTTGTAGTCGCTTTCGCGGTTAGGAATCATCCAAGTCCAGTGGTTCTTGTCCTCGGGCTTGGCGGTGATGGCAAAGTTAGCGTGCCAGCTGCCGCCCTTGGCAATGGAAGTACGGACCATCGTATCGCCCCAACGCTTGAAGTCAAACCAGTCGTGACCTTCTCCCCAGAGGTGGAATCTGCGGTAAAGCTTCACCTCGTTCAGGAGGTCGTCACCGGTCTTGGTGCAGTTGTAGGCCGTATCGTAGGTCTTGTTGATGTCGTTCAGAATCTTCCGGGCCGTATCCTCCTTATCCAGATGGCAGGCAGCCTCGGCCTCAATGAAGGACATCTCCGCCAGACGGAACAGAGGGAAGCAACCGCCGCCCGGCATAAATGCAGCCTGGAACTTATACTGCATATACATAAAGACCTTGCTGGCTTCGTTCATCTTGCCGGCATAATCCTTCTTGGCGCGCTTGTAGAGGGCCGAAGAGGATTTGGCCTCGCCATTGGTCTTGTTCAGGTTCTTGTCGGCGTATTCGGCATCGGTAGGTACCAAGTACATAGAACGGCGTGCGTCCGTTGCCGGAATCTGATCAATGAGTTGCTTGGAAATAGCGAAAGGAGTATTCTTACAGCTACCGGCACTGGAATTGGAGCCAATGTAGGCGAAGAAGGAATAGTAGTACAGAGTCTGGTCCTCAGCTTCGTACACGCTCCAGATCCACTCGTCATTCTCGGAGTTGAAACCGCTATTCATATACTGGTCCTTGGTCATATAGGAGTAACCTTCGCTGGCCAGGGAAGCATACTTGGCAGCATTGCTCCAGTCTTCACGGGTAATGGCAGCACGGGCATAAACGGCATAAGCCACGTCAATGTCGGGAAGGAAATTGTGCTGCTTAAAGCTGGAGTAGCAGGTATAGCGGTTGAGGCCGGATGCCTGGAACAGGCGGATGGCTTCGTCCAGGTCGGTATAAATCTGGGAGAAAACCTTCTTTACGGAAGACTTGGCCAGATCTCCGGTGCTAGTGTCCAGACGGAGCGGAATACCATCTTTATCTACGGTGCCGTCACTCCAACGGCGGCAGTAGAACTGAACCAGCTGGAGATAGCAATAAGCACGGTATACAAGACCCTGGGCCTTGATAAAATCGCGCTCGGACTGCAGACCCTCGGCATCGTCAATCTTCTCGATAACGGCGTTGGCGTTACCAATCAGTTTGTAATAGTAGAACCAAGGATAGATGTCGTAGTTGCTGGTAGGAGACTCGTGCCAGTTGCTGTTGATGGTGTTGGTCCAACCGGTAAGGTTGCACTTCTGGGCATCGTTGCCCATATAGTTGTTGTACCAGTTGATGATGGTACCTTCGCCATTCATACCCTGCGTTCCCAGATACTGGGTGGTCATCATCTTGGCCAGACCGTTCACGGCCGTGCGGGCCATTTCTGTGGTGGCAAAGATGGTAGCAGGAGACTCGGAGCTTTCCGGAGCCACCTCAAGGTATGCCTTGGAGCAGGCGGAAACCGCGCAGACAGCCACAATGGCGATGAAGGAATGAGCGATTCTATTGTGTTTCATAATCATAGCAATTAACGGTTTAGAAACGGACATTGACTGCCAGCGTCATCACGCGGGGCGTTACCAGATAGTTGGACTGGACACCGCCACGAGACTGCTGAGGGTTCATACCCTGACGGGCCGACCAAGTCTTGAGGTTCTCAATGTTAGCGCTGATGGAAGCACCCTGGATGTGGATGGGGTTGAGCCACTTCTTGGGCAGCTGGTAGGAGATGGAAACGTTCTTCAGAACCAGGTAGTTACCGGAAACAAGCCAACGGGTGGTGGTGCCGGCATTGTTGTCACTGCTGTTCTTGGTGTTGATCTGAGGAAGGGCATCCTTGTTGATACGGGCAGGAGAATCCACCGTCATACCTACAGGAGCTTCTTTCCAGGAACCCATCAGGTCTTCGTGCTGGCTGGAAGGACTTCCGGAGAGGGACATCATACCAGCGTAAACATCGTCATAAACCTGACCGCCGAGGCCGTAGGTGAAGAGGCTGGAGAAGCTGAAGTTCTTCCAGGTAAGATTGAGGCCGAAGCTACCGAAAGCCTTCGGGAGAGAAGATGTACCGGTGAACTCCCGGGCACCGTAGGAAGAGGGCTTGTAAACGTAAGGAACTCCGTTGACGATAACATAGTTCTCAGCGCTCATCAGCGTATTGGCAACACCCTTATCGTTCTTAGCAGTACCATAAAGGATATTACCGTTGGCCGTGTTGTCGTCGGTGATATAGAAGCGCTTGTCGTCAAACTTATAGAGGGAGCGACCGGAGAGCATGTCTACACCTTCATATACATAGAGGTAATACTCGTAACGGTCGTGACCTTCCATAATCTTGTGCGTACCGGAGATGATACCGTCTTCGCGGTTCTCTTCGGGGAGTTTCACAACCTTGTTGCGGATGAAGGAGGCGTTGGCCATAACATTCAGGCGGAAGTCACGGGTACGGACGATATCAAAGTCGGTTTCAATTTCAACACCGTGGTTGGAGATGGTACCCAGGTTCTTGGCCACTGTGGAAACAGCGCTGCCGGAATCCGTTGCACCTGCAGAGAGCGGGTTGTAAACGTTGAAGATAAGGTCTCTGTTCTGCTTGTCAAAGTACTCCATATTGAGGTTCCAGCGGTTGAACAGGCGCGCTTCAATACCCACGCCCCAGGAAGCACTGGTTTCCCATTTGATATCCGGAGACTCCAGCTGAGAGAGCCAGAAGGCACCTCTGTTTGCGTTCTTACCGGAGCTGTAAAGGAGACGGTCGGCATAGTAACCGGCAGAAGCGTCGTTACCTACTTCACCGTAGTCGGCGCGGAGCTTGAGGCTGTTGACCCAGGTGACATTCTTCATGAAGTTCTCGTTGGAGATCATCCAGTTGGCACCAATGGACCAGAAGTTACCCCAGCGCTTGTTGGCGGCAAAACGGGAAGAACCGTCACGACGGAAGGAAGCTTCCACATTGTAGCGGTCTTTGTATGCATAACGCACGCGGCTCAGGAAGCTCTCGGTGCGATAGTGGTCGTCGTAAGAATAAACTTCAGTGATTTCGGTGAAGTTCTTGAGGTTGTTCTTTCCGGGCAAAACTTCAGCGGTCTTGTAAGCGTAGAGGTACTCACGATCATAGTAGTAGTTTTCGTGACCGAGGAGAACATTCAGGTTGTGGTCTCCAAACTGATGGGTCCAGCGGAGCTGTTCCTGGAGCTGCCAGTTCTTGTAGTTATACTCGTAACGGGCACCACGGCCGTTGTTACCCTTACCATCACCAATAACGGCGCTGTTGTAAGTCTTCTCAATATTGTTGCGGGTAGCCATATTACCGGTCACCGTGAAGGTGAAGTCCTTCAGGAAGTAAATCTCGGCCGTGCCGGTTGCATTGAGGGTATTGCGCGTAGTCACATCCCTGTTGAGTTCATTCTCCCACAGAACGTGACGGTCGGGGTACTGGTTACGGGTCTGGACCACACCGCCGTTCTCGTCAATGTAGCTACCGCCGTCCCACTGCTTGGCACCGTTACCGTCCAGGATGTACTGGCCGTAGTTATCGGCCTCAAGATCATTGTAGTGAAGGTGAGCCGGATAAACAGGAGCGATGTTACGGGCATACATAAACAGGTTAGTATAGCTGCTAGCGCCACCTTCGTTACCATTGGTATTGCTGTAATTCTGATGAGTGGCATTGAGGTTGAGACCCAGTTTGAGCCATTTAACGGGACGGATATTGGCGGCTGCACGGGCAGAGAAACGCTCGAAACCGCTGTTGGTCACATAACCGTCTTCCTTAAGATAGCCTGCAGAGAAGTAGTAGTCGCTCTTTTCGGTGGCACCGCTTCCGCTGAGGTTGTACTCGGCACGGTAACCGTTGCGGAGACCGAACTTGTACCAGTCCAGGTCGTCGGCGAAGTTGCTGCTGATCTGAGCATCTTCTACCATAGTACCGTCTTCGTTGAAGAGTTTGTCGTACGGTTTGTTAAATACGTTGATCCAAACCTTGTCGGGGATGATATTGGCAGAAGTGTAAGCGGCAGCATCTTCTTCGCTCATACCATTCTCAATCTGCTCATTCTTAACGGCCTGCCAGTAAATTTCCATCCACTGCTTGGCGTTAGCAAGTTTGTACTCGGGAATACCACGCTGGTAAACACCCTGCTTCATATCCAGATTGAGATTCAGGCGGCCCTGGGTGCCTTTCTTGGTGGTAATGAGGATAACACCGTTGGAAGCGCGGTTACCGTACAGGGCGGCAGAGGCAGCATCCTTAAGAACGGTGATGCTCTCGATATCAGCCGGGTTCAGGTCGGAGATGTTTCCGCCAAAGGCCACACCGTCCAGGACGTAGAGCACAGAGGAAGAACCGTTAATGGTTCCGACGCCACGGATATATACGTGAGGGTCATTACCCGGGGAACCGATGGTATTGTTGATCTGAACACCGGAAACAGTACCTTCGAGGGCCGAAGTAACGCTGGAAGTAGGGCGGTTGGTGATTTGCTCTGCATTCACAGAGGCAATGGCACCGGTCAGCGTGGACTTTTTGGCCGCACCGTAAGCAATGGTAACGATTGCCTCGTCTAGAGCCTCGGCGTCAGCGACCATTGCCACATTCACTACGGCCTTGACAGGTACTTCCATCGTCTCCATGCCGATGCAGGAGAATACAAGGGTGGTAGCGTTTGAAGGGACACCATTGAGGGTAAAATCGCCCTCGGAGTTAGTTACTGTACCCACGGTTGTGCCTTTGACAAAGATGGAAACACCCGGAAGGGGGCTACCATCTTCATCAAAAGTAACCTTACCGCGGACCGTGGAAGGAGCCTGTGCAAAGGCAACTCCTGCCATAACCAGTAAACTGGCTAGGAAAAGAATGAATCTCTTCATAGGTAAAGTTTTAAGTTGAACAAAAAAAACAAAATATTGATACAATCTTTTAATAATGTTCTTACTAGAAAACGGTC
>CAMVJR010000073.1 GCA_947167855.1 uncultured Bacteroidales bacterium | reverse complement strand
ATGGAGCCCAGAAGTTTCAGAACGATTAGCATAAGCGATTTTTTACCAATACAAAGATAAAAATTTTCGGCCAAAACGCAAAATTTGAACAAAAGCGACATCCGTGGCAAATAATTTGTAACTTTGCTCCGGCATGAAAAGGATTTTAGTGTTAATCGCAGCCTCGCTGCTGCTGGTCCCTGCCGCCTTTGCCCAGGAGCAGGAGACCCAGAAGATGAGCAAGAAGAACTTGGTCATCAAGGAATGGAACACCGACGCCAAAGGAAACAACAAGACGTTGGACCACATTACCACCTTCAACGCCGAAGGAAAGAAAGTGGAAGAAATAGAATACAGCCAGGACGGCCAGAAGTGGCGCAAGCGCTTTGAATATGACCAGAACGGCAAAGTATCCCGCGAGCTGGTGTACGATCACCGCAACCGCCTCCAGACCTACAAGAAGTTCGAGTTCAACGAGCTGGGCAAGAAGAAGACCCAGTATACCTACAATGCCAAAGGCAAACTGATTGGCATCAAACAGTACGAATACATAGCCCAATAGAATCATGAAAAAGACGCTGTTTATCACCTTCCTGCTGTGCCTGCAACTGGGGAGCTTTGCACAGGACAAGATTGTCCCCTATATCGCAGAAGAGGACATGCCCGACGCGGTTCTCTGTGTCCCCGCCCCTCCGCAGGACCCCAGCACCGAGTTTGACCATGATATTCTCCGTTACATGTGGGGAAAGCAGCAGCGGAAAGACACCCTTCGCCTGGCCATGGCCATCCGGGACGCCGTCTGGAACCTAGACTCCACCATCGTCATCCTGGGAGAACCTTTCGGCCTGAAAGTGTCCAAAGAGCAGACCCCGGCCATCTACGAGGTGCTCACCCGTGGCGTCACCACCATTGAGGCTATCCGCATCAAACCCAAGGCCCACTATTTCCGCATCCGGCCCTTTGCCTATTTCAAGGAACCGTCCATCTTCCCGCAGGACGACGACTGGCTGGCCAAAGAGGGCTCCTACCCTTCCGGTCACACCATCCGCGCCTGGGCCTGCGCCATGCTGATGGCCCAGATCTTCCCCGGCACGGCCGAAGCCGTCTACGCTCGGGCCTGGGAGTCCGGCGTGAGCCGCGTCATCTCCGGCTGCCACTGGCAAAGTGACGTGGACGCCAGCCGTCCCATAGCCAGCATGGGTTATGCCCGGCTGCAAATCTCACAGGAGTTCCAGAAACAAATGGCCAAGGCACAGGCCGAATACATCCGGATAAAAAATAAGGAGGGTAAGTAACCCTCCTTTATTTTTGCAGAATCAGAGCCGAGGCCCAGACCTCGCAGCCTTCGCAGCGGCCCACAAAGCCCAGCTTCTCGGTAGTGGTGGCCTTGACGGACACCCGGTCTTCCGAAACACCCAGGATGGGGGCCAGCGTGGCGCGCATGGTATTGATGTGGGGAGCCAGCTTGGGGTTCTGCAGGGCAATGGTAATGTCCACGTTGCCCACCTGGTAGCCGTGCTGATGCACCAGGTCCACCACTTTGGCCAGCAGCAGCTTGCTGTCCACGCCTTTCCACTCATCCGACGTGTCGGGGAAAAGATGGCCGATATCTCCCAGCGCCAGGCAGCCCAGCAGGGCGTCGCAAAGGGCGTGGATGGCCACATCTCCGTCTGAGTGGGCCACAAAGCCGGTTTCCGAAGGAATCTGCACGCCGCCCAGCCACATGGGAAGGCCGGGAGCAATGGCGTGTACGTCGTATCCGTTGCCTATTCTGATATCCATTTCGCTTAGAATTTGAAGGTGTAACTGATGCCCACGCTGATCCGGAAGTGGTCGTCGTACTCGGCCGAGAACAGGCGGCTGCCCTCGCTGTTGGTGTCTATCACATAGTCGGTGATATAATCAATGTAGGCGTAAGGCCTCAGGATGTGCTGTTTGCTCAGCTTGATGTCTGTGCGGAAGATGCCACGGTAGCGGTTGTTGTACACGTGCGTGTATCCGGTGTGCTTGTAGGCATAGTAGGTGGTGCCGTCGTCCTTGTATTTCAGGTCTCCGCTCGTTTCTCCCCAAGGGTCGTTGAGGGCGGTACGTACCTCAAAGAACACGCCGGGCTCAAAGTAGCTCCAACCTTTATACTCTACACCCAGACGGGATTTGAGTTCCAACTTGTTGGGCGTGGTCTGGTACGCATTGAAGGTGCCGGTGCGGTGCGTCAACTGGAGACGCTCCTTGATGGAGAAGGAGAAGCCGTAATAGTCATAATGGGCACCGGCGTCAAAGAATACACGGTGGCGGGGATTCTTGAAATCCAGGTTGGCATAGCTGTAAGGGTTGATAAGGCTATAGCCCAGCCCCAGCTTCATCCACTTCACGGGCTTGTATTCCAACCCCACATTGGTCTGGAGACGTCCCAGGCTCTTGAAGGGCCCGTCCGAGCGGATCTCCTCCGACACGTTCAGGTGAAGGCGCTTCATGATTTTCACATCCACGCCGGCAGAGGCGCGGACTTCTCCCTCGGTGGAGCTTTGTGCCGCGGCGGCCAGTGGCAGCAGCAGGGCCAGGGAAATGAGAATCTTTTTCATTATTCAACGTAGTCTTTGGCCCGGGTAATCATATTCACGGAATTGCTTTCCCCTTTGGGCAGATGGTAGTATACTTTGATAAAGGCAGAGTCCTTGAGGAAGTCCACGTGGCCCACTTCCAGATTCTCGATGGGAAAGCCCAGGCGCTTCTCCAGATCGGCCTTGAGCTCTTCCCGCTTTTCCGGAACAATGAGGCCGATGTTGTCATACAGCACCAGCTTGGTGGCGGTGTGGGCCACCAGTCTTTCGCTTTCCAGAATGGCCACCAGCGCAATCACCAGCGCATTGACCAGGACCATGATCCCCACATTGCCCCAGTTGAGGGCATAGTGCGGAGCGGTGGTCACGTCCACGATTTCATAGATGGGAGCCAGTCCGTTGGCCGCCGCCAGGGCGATGATCACAAAGAGGTAGGTCATTTCCCGGATGGGGACGGTCTCGGTGCGGTAGCGGATTACGCCAAAGATGGCAAACAGGCCCAGGGTGAGTCCTACGCCCACTTCCACGTTGCCCATGATATAGAGCAGGATGAGCATGGCCGATGAGAACACCATAAAGGTGAAGTAATAGTCACGGCGCTTGCTCTTTTTATAATAGAAGCAGTGTACCAGAATCCAGCACACCAGCAGGTTCAGGGCAAAGCGGATGCCCAGTTCGGCCACCTTCTGGGCCGTAGTCATCATGGCGTCCGTGATGGTCTGGACGTCCAGGAGGAGGTCTTCTCCGGCGTCCAGGTCCCCAAAGGAGGCCAGGTCATCTTGAACAAAGCGGAATAAATGATCCAGTATCATATTGTTGCAAGTTTATTACCAATGGTTTTTTCAAGCACTCTCACCTTTTCCTTGAAGCGTCCGGGTCGGGCCTGGGCATCCGTGAGGGTAATGGCTGTACAGTATTTGCTCACGCGGACGGGCTTGATCCGGTGCTGCAGGAAAATGTCCCGCATCTGGCTTTGGGCCCGGCCGTCCTGCTTGAGCTCAATGATCACGGCGTCCTGCAGGTTGGCGCTGCAGCCCGTCTGGAAGTTCTTGAAGCGGACGTCGGTGTCAATGGTAAGCCGCTCCGTGAGGCTGGGATTCACCAGCGTGATGCGCGTAAACAGGGTCTCCAATACAGGCCGAAGGTCCCCGGCCGAGAACCAGGAGTGTTTGGCCAGGTACTCACAGGCCTCCGGGTTGCCGGCAAACTCCATGAGTTCGAAGGGCTGGATGCCGATTCTCTTCTTGCTGGTGCGGCCATGGTTGTTCTTGCGCTTGATTTCCAGGTAGGCCTCCTGCGAACGTACGTAGCAGCGGGTACGCACTTTCTGGCGGACCAGGTGTTTGTTGCGGTGGTCGTAGAAGTTCTTGAGCTGGGGGGTGTCAAAGTACACCGAATCGTATGGGCTCTGCCGTTCCCCCTCCGTGACCAACACCCGGTATCCGGCTGCGGCAGCATCCGAAAGGACACTGCGCAGCGTGGATTCGTTGGTAAGGTATTTGGCGTCTATGCGGTTCATCAGCTTGACGGAGTTCATCTCCTCCAGCGTGACGGGCTGCATCCGGGCCAAATCCTCCACAAATGAAATATGGGAGAAATCCGGCATATTCTACAAAGTTAATGATTTTTGCGGAAGATGGTTATCACCAGCCCGGCCGGCCACCGCCGCCAGGCATGCCGCCACCGCCGGAGTAAGTGCTCAGGGAGACATCGCTGCCGCCGCTCACCGTTCCGCCCAGGACACCCATTCCGTTGAAGATCTGGGTTCCGCCGGAGACGGTCACGTTGGATTTCACCGTGGGCTGTGTGGCGCCGGACACCACCAGGCCGCTGCCGCCTTTCTCAGGCGTGTAGAAGGCGTAGGTTTTGTCTCCCACCGTAAGGGAATACCATTTCTTGGCGGTCCAGGAGGAGGCACTGTAGCATTGCTGGCTCTGAACAGCATTGTTTTCCAGGCCTCCGATGGCAAAGAGGACACCACCGTTGATATAGAGTCTGTAGCCTTTTTCGGTGTTGGCGTCCATGGCCACTTCGGGGGATCCCTTTCCAATGGCGTAAGTAACGCCGCCTTCTATATAGAGATTGCCATTGGCGTCCATTCCGTCATTGTTGGTGGAATAGGCGCACACATAGCCGTCGGTGACGGTGAGCTGGCCGGCGCTGTTGATGGCGTCGTCATAGGCCTGGACATAGACGGTGCCGCCGGTGATTTCTACGGTACCTTTGGCTTCCATACCCTCATGGTGGGAGGACTTGACGCTTACGCTGCCGCCGGAGATATAGATGTTGCCGTCAAACTTGACGCCCTTGGCGCTCTTGTCGCTCTTGGTGTCGTTGTTGCCGGTTACGGTCACGTTCACGGTGCCGCCCTGGAAGTAGGCATCGGCATCTCCGCTGATGCCCTTCCCGCCGGCGCCGGAATTGGTGATGGTGAGGGAGCCGTCGCTCATCACGAAGAGCTTATCGGCCTTTACACCGGAGGAAGCCTTGTACTCCTTGTCTTCGTCGTCATAGGCCGATCCGCCCGAGACGTTGACCGTGGTAACGCCGCCGGTGAATACCACCAGGCTGTCGGAGGCGATGCCCTTTTTCATGGCGGCCGAAGCGGTGGCCTTGAGCGTTCCGCCGGAAATCATCACGGCGTCCTTGCCGCGCAGGGCGTGCCCGGCACTGGAGGATACGTTAAGGGTGGGACCGTCCATCAAGCGGATGTAGTCGTCGGAGGTGATGCCGGCTTTGCCCTTGGCGGTAACGGTAAGGCTGCCGCTGCCGGAGAAGATGAGCTGGCCTTCGGAGAAGAAGGCGGCTTTTTCATCCTCATCGGCCGGGGTGGCGGTGTAGGAGGTTCCATCGGCCAGCGAATTGCTGCCGTTCACCACCACAAAGCAGCGCTTCTTGCCCTGGTTGTTGATGGCTGCGCCATTGGGGTTGGTGATGGAGACGTCGTTGAGCACCAGCACCTGCTTGTTGTTGGAGTAAATCTTGAGGAAACCGTTGGTGGTAGAGCCGTGCAGCTCGTATTTCACCTTTTCTTTGGTAGCCGTGTTGTCCACGGTAACCTGGTTGCCGCTCACGGTTACAATTCCGTTCACGTCACCGGATACGGTGGCGCTGCCGCTGTTGGAAAAAGTGATGACAATGGTACGGGAGAACTCGGTTCCGGAGATATCGTCTTCTCCGTCCAGTTCTACGGAAGCAGTTTTACTGCCGGTGATGCCGGAGGTGCTGCTTTCGGAGGAACCGTTGTTGTTCTGCCCATTATTATTAAAGGGATCTTCCCACTGGAAGAGTTCCTCTTTTCCGCATCCGGTGGCCAGCAGGGCCAGGAGCGTCAGGATGGGTAATGCCTTCTTCATAATATCAGGTTTTAAAGTACACGTCGGTTTACCCTAAAACAAAAAAACGGCCACAATGGCGCAGTTTCAACGAATCGGCTTAATTTTTCAACGAAACACCGGAAAAAATCCTTATTTTTGTCCGGAATGGATACGCTTAGAAAAAGAGAGACGCTTTTGTACGTCGGTCTGTGGGCCGTCGTATATGCGATCCTGGCCCTTTCCATGCGGAACCTTAAAGACGCTGCGCTCCAGCTGCTCCCTTTTCTGGTCCTGTTCCTGGCGCACAATTACTCCCTCACACCCCTGCTCTTTGACCGCAGGAAGAGAGGCCTGTATGGGATCCTGACTACCATCCTTTTCGGGGTCTTCGTCTTTTACTGTTTCCAAAGCGGAGTCCGGCCGCAGGAGCTGGACCCGTTCCCGCCCGGCATCCCCGGCCCCGGAGGCCCGCCCAAAAGAATCCTTCCCCCGGAAATAACCAAGATCCTCCTCGGATTCCTGGTACTGTTGGTCAATATAGGGGTAAAGTCCTTCTTCGTCGCCCTCCGCCGCGACCAGGAAATCGCCGCCCTGCAGACCCGGAGCCGGAGACAGAAGACAGAAAAACCGGAAGAGGCCCCGTCCGTACTGAATTTCAAGACAGACTACAAGACCGTTCCGGTAAAACTGGCCGATATCCTTTATATCGAGAGTATGAGCGAATACGTGAAGGTATACCTGGACGGGCAGCCGCAGCCGCTGGTGGTTCTGTACAGCCTTAAGAAACTGGTGGAACAGCTTCCGGCCGGCCAGTTTATGCGCATCCACCGCTCCTATATCATTGCCCTTTCACGCATCAAGGAGGCCACTCGCAGCGAGGTCATCCTGGACAACGACACCCACCTTCCCGTGGGAGATGTCTACCGCCCCGCCTTCCGCGAGTATCTCAAACAGCCTGGCAGATAACCCTCTGACTCTCTGCACATTAAACGAAGAGACGGGTACCGTTCGGGTATCCGTCTCTTTGGTTATCTCTTTGAGTAAGAGCCTCTTATGTGCCAGGGATTAGTCTCCGAGGATCTTCTTCACCGTGGCGGCGAGCTCATCGTAGAGAGCGTCCGTCTTTTCCAGCAGTTCCTTGCGGATGCTGGTGAAGCACACCTTGGGCTTTTCTGCGCCGGAGCTCTTGACCACCTTTTCGCGGAGGTCGTTGTACAGGTCTACGGCCTTGTCAATGAGGTTGGTAATCTCGTCGGCCTGCTTGCCGGGGTGCGTATTGAGGAACAGGGTGCAGTCATCAATGAAGGAACCCACTACGTACTCAATGTCTTTTTTGATATCACGAAGATTCATACTGTGATGTTTTAAATGATTCGGGCGCAAAGATACGAAAAAAAACAATCCCGTCCACAAAACGTAATGAAATACTTAAATCTTACTCTCCTTCCATTCGGAAGGGGTCTTGCCGGTGACCTGCCTGAAGGTGCGGAAGAAGTTGGCTTCGTTGGAGAAGCCGGCCTCTTCTGCGATGTCGGAAAGGAGCTTTTCGGGCTCGCGGCGCATCAGGTTCTGGGCGTAGGCCACGCGGTAGCGGGCAATGAAGGTGGGGAAGGAGACGCCCATCTGGCTGTTGAGGCAGGCCGAGATATAGGTGGAGTTCGTGCCGAGTTCGGAGGCTATATCGCCGATGCGGAGGTCCTTGCGGCGGAAGAACTGCTTTTCCTCCACCAGGGTGGTGATGCGGGAAAGAAGGTCGGGCGCCGGGACGGGCTGCGCCTCGGGTTCCGAAGATTCCCGTTTCCTGCGGGCCAGGAAAGCGCCGAGCCACACTAGCGCGAGGGCTACGAGAGCCCCTGTCAGGAGCCCCCAGCGGTAAGCGGCTTTTGATTTCCGCACACCTTGCGTATGGAAGACCATCGCCGAAGCCATGGCTTCGAAATAGCTGCCGTTGGTGCCGCCGGCAATCAGGAAGCGGCCCTCCGGAAGCATCAGGCACGCGGGGTTCGCAGGCAGGCCTTCGACGGGATCGCTGTAATACAGGGCCCATTCGGCGGACTCCCCGCGAAGGAGCGCTCCGTATGAAATGCCGGCCAGGTACTGCCGTCCGCCGTGCCCGGGGTCAAAGCTCCAGATCCACGCCGTTTCGGTGGCCGGATCCACCTGTAGGTCCTCCCACCAGGAGATGGGGCCGCCCGGTCCTTCTTGTGGCAGCTGCTGCGGCCAGTTCACCAGGGAGAAACGCTCGCCTTCCACCAGCACAAAGGCCCTTTCCCCGGCCGCACCGGCGGCCGGAAGGAGCCAACGATAACTCCTTGCTGCGGTATCTCCGATAAAATACTTGCGAAGGTTGCCGCAAGGGAGGGGATAGCAGCGCCACTCCTGGATCAGGGGCTCTTCGAAGGACGTGCCGTCGAGGCGGTCCACCCTGCCGGAAAGGACGTCGGTGTGGTTATACGTATCAATGAAACCGAAGATGAGGACGCTGTCCGGCGCCGAATCCAGGATATAGGGGAAAGTCCGCTGCTCGGAAGAAGCGCAGGCAAAGGCGAACCGCCCGCCGTCGTAGGTCTCCGTCCAGTCCTCGGCGTACCAGTTACCGCTGACCACCACGCGGCCGTCCGCAAGGGTCAGGGCGTTGGCGTGCGTCCGTTTCTGGTCCAGGATGGGCAGAAAGCAGAACTGGTGCGTTGCGGGGTCGTAGACCTCCGTGCCCCAGGTCTGGCCGATTCCGAAATCCTTCTCATAGCCGCCGCCCACCAGGATCCGCCCGTCCGGAAGCAGGGTGCAGAAAGAGTCGTCGTGCGTGTAGAAAGGTGAAAGCAGGTGCCATCGTCCGTCTTTGTAGTACTCGGCGCTCCGGGTGATGACGAAGCCGGTGGTGTGGCCGCCGATGGCCGTGATCTCGCCATCCAGGTCCAGCAGCGCGTGACAGTGCCGGGCCACGTTCATATCCGGCAGCCGCTCGCAGTCCATCCGCGTCCAGCTGACGCCGTCAACCACCTGGATCTCGGGCTCCGGGTTTCCCGCGCACGCAGCGAGGAGCACGGTCAAAAGGCTGATTACAATGAGGTTTCGGCGTTTCATCACAACAAATATAATTCTTTCTCCCAAGAAAGACAACCTTATTTCGCCCTTCTGCCATCGCCACGCAAGGATTTAAGAATCTGCAAGTCGACAGGGTGTTCTTTTCTTGAAACTGCAATACGGATTGCGGG
>CAMVJR010000072.1 GCA_947167855.1 uncultured Bacteroidales bacterium | reverse complement strand
AGATATGTCCTTTGTAGATGAAAGAATTGCGATGGAAGGCCTCACTTTTGACGATGTCCTTCTGATCCCGGCCTATTCGGAGGTCCTCCCGCGCGAGGTAGACCTTCACACGCGTTTTTCCCGCAACATTGCCCTCAACATCCCCATCGTTTCGGCCGCGATGGATACGGTGACCGAGGCTCCCATGGCCATTGCCCTGGCCCGGGAAGGCGGAATAGGTGTCATCCACAAAAACATGAGCATCGCTGCCCAGGCCGGTGAAGTCCGCAAGGTCAAGCGTTCAGAGAACGGAATGATCAGCGACCCCGTGACCATCTGCCAGGACCAGACCGTGGGAGATGCCCTGCGTCTGATGAAGGAAAACCACATTGGCGGTATTCCCGTGACGGACGGCACCCGTCGGCTGGTGGGCATTGTCACCAATCGTGACGTCCGCTTCCAGCAGGATCTTTCCGTGTCCGTAAAGGACGTGATGACGGCCGAAGGGCTCATCGCCATCCCCGCCACCAAGACCGACCGCGACTACGTGCGTTCCGTCCTGCAGGAGCACAAGGTGGAAAAACTCCCCGTGGTAGACGCCCAAGGCAATATCGTGGGTCTGATCACCTATAAGGACCTCATGCAGGAGCGCCGCTATCCGGCTGCCTGCAAGGATGCCCAGGGCCGCCTCCGCGTGGCCGCCGGCATTGGCATCACCCCCGATGCCCTGGACCGCATCGCCGCCCTCAAGACCGAAGGTGTGGACGCCGTGGTGCTGGATTCGGCCCATGGCCACAGCAAGGGCGTCATCGACCTCCTCAAGAAAGTGAAGGCCACCTATCCCGAGCTGGACGTGGTGGTGGGCAACGTAGCCACCGAGCAGGGCGCCCGCGACCTGGTGAAGGCCGGCGCCGACGGCGTGAAGGTGGGTATCGGCCCCGGCTCCATCTGCACCACCCGTATCGTGGCCGGTGTGGGTGTTCCTCAGCTCAGTGCCATCTACAATGCTTCTCAGGGTCTCAAGGGAACGGATGTAACGCTCATAGCCGACGGCGGTCTCCGTTATTCCGGAGATGTGGTTAAGGCGCTGGCCGCCGGTGGAGACTGCGTGATGTGCGGCTCCATGTTTGCCGGCACCGAGGAATCCCCGGGAGAGGCCATTATCTACAACGGACGTAAATTCAAGGCCTATCGCGGTATGGGTTCCATTGACGCCATGGCCGCCGGTTCCAAGGACCGCTACTTCCAGGACGACAAGGTGGAACTCAACAAACTGGTTCCGGAAGGCATCGTGGGCCGCGTCCCTTACAAGGGCACCCTGGCCGAGACGGTCTACCAGCTCATGGGCGGTCTCCGCTCCGGTATGGGCTACTGCGGCGCCGCCAACCTGGCCGCCCTCAAGCAGGCCAAGTTCACCCGCGTCACCACCAGCGGCATGACCGAGAGCCACCCCCACGACATCACCATCACCAAAGAAACCCCTAACTACTCCCGCAGTGAATAAGATTGTCATCCTGGACTTTGGCTCGCAGGTTACGCAGCTCATCGGCCGCCGCCTGCGCGAGCTCAACGTCTATTGCGAAATATATCCCTACAACAAGGTTCCGGCCCTGGACGAGACCGTGAAAGGCGTGATTCTTTCCGGCAGCCCCTGCAGCGTGCGCGACGCCAACGCCCCGCAGGTGGACCTGAGCCTGTTCCGCGGCAAGCTGCCGCTGCTGGGCATCTGCTACGGCGCCCAGTACCTGGCCCACACCGGCGGCGGAAAGGTGGAAGCCTCCAACACCCGCGAGTATGGCCGTGCCATGCTCAAGGTGGTGGCCGATAGCTCCCTCCTGAAGGGCGTGAAGCCCCAGACCCAGGTGTGGATGTCCCACGGAGACAGCATTTCGGCCCTCCCTACCGGCGCCAAGGTCATTGCCTCCACGGCTGACGTAGTTAACGCCGCCTTCCAGATCGAGGGCGAGCCCACCTATGCCGTGCAGTTCCATCCCGAGGTGTACCACACGGACGAAGGCACCCAGATGCTCTCCAACTTTGCCCTGGACATCTGCGGCTGCGAGGGAGACTGGACCCCGGCTTCCTTCATCGAGAGCACCGTGGCCGCCCTGCGGGAGCAGATCGGCAGCGAGAAAGTAATCCTGGGCCTTAGCGGCGGCGTAGATTCCACCGTGGCCGGCGTGCTCCTGAACAAGGCCATCGGCAACCAGCTTACCTGCATCTTCGTGAACAACGGCCTCCTGCGCAAGAACGAGTTCGAGGACGTGCTGGATTCCTACAAGGATATGGGCCTCAACGTGATTGGAGCCGATGCCTCGGCCGAGTTCCTGAGCCAGCTCAAAGGCGTCACGGACCCCGAGACCAAGCGCAAAATCATCGGCCGCCTGTTTGTAGAGACCTTTGACAAATACGCCAAGCAGATTGAAAACGCCCGCTGGCTGGCCCAGGGAACCATTTACCCGGATGTGATCGAGAGCGCCGGCATCCCCGGCATCGCCTCCAAGATCAAGAGCCACCACAACGTGGGCGGTCTGCCGGAGCAGATGAATCTTAAGATTGTAGAGCCCCTCAAGATGCTCTTCAAGGACGAAGTCCGCCGCGTGGGCCGCGCCCTGGGCATCAAGGAAGAGCTGGTGAGCCGTCACCCCTTCCCGGGCCCGTCCCTGGCCATCCGCATCATCGGCGACGTTACGGAAGAAAAGCTCCGCGTGCTCCGCGAGGCCGATGACATCTACATCCGCGGCCTGCGCAACTACAACTGCACGGGCATGGGCTTCCCTTCGGCCTCCGACCCCCGCGAAATGGCCACCAACCTGTACGATGCCATCTGGCAGGCCGGCGTGATTCTGCTGCCGGTCAAGAGCGTGGGCGTGATGGGAGACGAGCGCACCTATGAGAACCCGGTGGCCCTCCGCGCCGTGGTTTCCACGGACGCCATGACGGCCGACTGGTTCCCCTTCCCCTACGACTTCCTCAGAGACGTCTCCAACGAGATTATCCGCAAGGTCAAGGGCGTGAACCGTGTAGTCTACGACATCTCTTCCAAACCGCCGGCAACCATTGAGTGGGAATAGTTGCCGCCTAAAAATCAGATACTATGAAAAGGATTGTTACCTTGACTCTGGTGGCCCTGCTGGCCGCCGCCTGCGTGAATACCAACAAAAAGCCCAAGGCCGAACCTGATGGTCCTGCCGGAGAGCCTGTTGTTGAGGCTCCGGTTCAGGAAGCAGCCCCGTCCCAGGCCCTGGCTCCGGTGAAGAATGAGAAGCCGGCCAAGGAAGAGCCCAAGGCCGAACCTCAGCCGGAAGAGGTGGATGTCAATTCCCTGACGGTTGACGCCCTCTGCAACCAGTTTGGCGTTTACGATCTGCTGGACCAGTACAAGCAGCACATCCAGAACAAGGATAAGAAGGCCGCCAAGCAGGTGGAAGCCCAGCTTAGCGCCCTTAAGAAACAGATAAGGAACGACCAGTCCCTTCCTGAGAGCCTGCGAGACAGCTTCAAGACCTACATCGAGGACAAGGAAGAAGAGATTGAAGAGCGTTTCAAGTAATCTATGGAAACTTTTATTGCCATCCTGGCCCTGGTCCTGGGCGTGGTTGGAATCATTGGAAGCATAGCTCCCGGCCTCCCCGGTCCGCCTGTCAGCTGGCTGGGGATGCTGGTTTTGTATATCTGGGGCGCTGGAACCAATGGGGCCGGCGAGCCCCTGTCCACCACTTTCCTGCTGGTGTGGCTGGGCATTGTGATTGGGGTGAGTGTGCTGGATTATTTTGTCCCGGCCTATTTCACCAAGCTCACCGGCGGCAGCAAATGGGGGAGCCGGGGAGCCATTGCGGGCCTTTTCATCGGCCTGGTCTTTCCTCCGATAGGGATGATCCTGGGTTCCCTGCTGGGCGCCTTTGCCGGAGAACTTCTCTTTGCCCAAAAAGACACGACAACTTCATTGAAATCGGCCTTTGGCGCCTTCCTGGGCTTTATGTTTGGCACAGGTCTCAAGCTCATCTGCTGTGCCGTCATGTTGTTTTACATAATAATCTATGCTTTTTGATTCCGTAAAAAATACTTACCTTTGAGGTAATCAAAATTCGCATAGAGATGTTTTCTAAGGAAGTTTATGTAAGCCGCAGGGCTACGCTCCTGGCCAAGATGAGAGAGGCCGGTGAGAGCGGTCTGATCCTGTTTGTAGGAAACGCTGAGGCTCCGGCCCAGTATAAGGACAACTGCTACAAATGGCGCCAGGACAGCTCCTGGCTGTATTACTGGGGCCTGGACGAACCTTTGATGGCCGCCGTCATGAGCATCGACTCCGGAGAAGAGATTCTCTTTGCCGATGACGTAGAGATTGACGACATTATCTGGATGGGCCCCCAGCCCAGCGTGGAGTCCAAGGCCGCCCTGGTGGGTGTTTCCCGCCATCGGCCCTATGGTGAACTGGCTTCCTGGCTGGCAGAGCGCGTCAAGGGACGCAAAGTTCACTTCCTGCCCCCTTCCCGGTATTACAATACCCTCAAGCTGCAGGAATTGGTGTCCGGCGGCCAGCCGTCCGAGGCCCTCATCAAGGCCGTCATCTCCATGCGTCTGATCAAGGAGCCCGTGGAGATCAAAGCCATTGACGAAGCCTGCGACCTGGGTGTAGCCATGCACTCCGTGGCCCGCAATGCCATTACCCTGGGCATCGTGGAGCAGGATATCGTGGGCAAGATGGAAGGCATCGCGCTGGCCAAGGGCTGGGGCGTTTCCTTCCCCACCATCCTTACCCAGCACGGGGAAACCCTGCACAACCACCTGCACGACAAGGTGATTGAACCCGGTAAGCTCATGGTCATTGACGCCGGCGTGGAGAGCAACGAGCACTATGCTTCTGACTTCACCCGCACGTATCCCACCACGGGCAAGTTTACGCCCAGGCAGCGGGATATCTACCAGATTGTATACGAATGCAACGAGCTGGCCTTCAGCCTCACCAAACCCGGTACCACCTACCGGGAGGTGCATCTGGCCACGGCCCGTCATATGCTGGAATGCCTGAGCGCCCTGGATCTGGTGCATGGCAACATCGAGGACATGATGACCATCGGCCTGGCCGGCCTGTTCCAGCCGCACGGCCTGGGTCACAACATGGGCCTGGACGTCCATGATATGGAAGACCTGGGAGAAAACCTGGTGGGTTACGACCCGGACCAGACCCGCGCCAAGCAGCTGGGCCTGGGCTCCCTGCGGATGGCCCGCCGCCTGGTTCCCGGTCATGTGATTACGGACGAACCCGGCATCTACTTCATCCCCGCCCTCATCGAGAAGTTCAAGAAAGAGGGAACCGGGGCCGAGTTCATCAACTTTGCCAAACTGGAAAGCTACTACGACTTTGGAGGAATCCGTCTGGAAGATGACGTGCTGGTAACTCCCGAAGGCGCCCGCCGCCTGGGCCATGCCCGTCTGCCCATCGCCCCCGACGACGTAGAGGCCGCCATGGCCCGCTAAGCCATGCGTAGGTCCCTGGTCATACTCCTTTCCCTGGTTGCCTTTTCCGTTGTGGGACAGGCACAGGAGGCTTCTACCTTCCGCCCCCATTGGAGTTTGGAGGGCCAGGCGGGAGTTTCCTACACCTTGGGAGAGGGATCTTTTACCCAGATGCTGTCCCCGGCGTTTTCCGTGAGCGTGGGTTACCGTTTTGCTGAGCCCGTAGAGCTCCGTCTGGGCGTGGGTGGCCTCAGCGGAAAGGGTTATGCGACCGCCTTGGGCCAATCCTACCAGTATGACTATGTCCGCGGCCAGGCCGATCTGATTTTTCATTCCTTCGGGAACTTCTATACCCTGCTGGGGGCCGGAGTTCTGGTGGGAACGTCCAACGGAGCCCAGAAGTTAGAGGCCGGCAAGGAGTCTTTCCAGTACCCCTGGAAAGCCCCCAAAACCTTTGCGGCCGGCCGGTTTGGCGTGGGGTACCGTTTCCCGGTGGGCTACAACTTGGCCATTACCGCGGAGGCTGTGTATCACCTGCTTCCGGACGCCCTCAACTCCCTTCGCAACGGTGTCCCGGGCGGTGAGGTGCAGGTTTTGGCCGGCTTCCACTATTCCTTCGGCCGCAAGGCCAAGAAGGCCGATACGCCCAGGGAGGTGGTCGTTGTCCCGGAGGATCCTCCCAAGAGAGACTACGCCGCCGAGGCCCGCGCTGCCGTTGAGGCCCGTGTCGCTGCTGAACAGGAACGTCAGATCGTTGAATCGGCGCTCCGGGTGAACCAGCGGGCCGAAGAAGAGGCCCAGCGGGTGGAAGAGGAGAAGCCGGTGGCGAAGGAAGAGAAACCGGTGGTGGAAGTAACGAACGAGCAGTTTGCAGAAGCCCTGGCCAGGGCGATAGCCGAAGCGGCTGGCATTTCGGACATAAAGGTCTACTTTGAGAGCAACTCCTGGACGGTTCAGTCCCAGTACGAGCCCGACCTTCAGAAGGTGGCTACCTTCCTGATGGAGAACGTGGATTACTCGGTGATCCTCACGGCCTATTGCGACAGCCGCTACGGTTCGGCAGAATACAATAAGCAGCTGAGCGAGCGGCGCGCCAATGCCGTGGCCCGGTTCCTCAAGAAGGCTGGTGTAGACGCTTCCCAGATCCTGGTGAGACCCGCCGGTGGCATTGACACGTACAGCAAAGGCGAGAACGTCAAGAAAAACCGCTTCGTGGTTTGTGAAATTGTAAAATAACAAGCCCAAAATCCGAAAGAATAGGAAAAGCGCAAGTTTTTTATTAGCTTTGCGCTGAACGATTAATAATCAAGCCTATGAAACGGATTCTTCTTCTGGTGGCTGCTGCCGCCGTGCTTGCCGCTTGCGGAAACAACGAACCTACAGAACTGTATGTCCCCAAGGGTACGGTAGAGTTCGCCGGAAACGCCTTCTCTTCCTTCAGCCTGGGTGCCGATGTAAAACTCTATACCGCACCTTCTCCTTCCAACGCCTCCCAGTGGACGGTGCAGGCCGTGGTGCCGGTGCGCAAGGAAACCGAGGCCCAGCTGGAAGACCTTCAGATCAATATGGTCCCCCTGGACGACCGCAGCATCCGCGTGCGGGACGGCTTTGTACTGGTGGGTGAAGACCTCCAGAGTCTGGTTCCCGTTTACAATGCCGGCAACGGCGTGGAGCGCACCGTGGTGTTCTCGGCCGAAGAAGGCAAGAAGTTCTTCACCAAGAAGGAGGCCGACGCCATCATTACCCAGACCAAGGGTGTAAGAATGGACTTCAATGCCACGGAGAAGGTGGAGGAAGCCCCCAAGCCCGCCAAGAAGGCCGAGGCCGTTCCCCAGACTCCCCGTACGGTAGACGACCTTTGCCGGAAATATGGCATGTATGGCAAGCTGGCCCAGTACGAGACCCATGTCCGCAACAAGGATAAGAAGGCCGCCAAGAAGGTGGAAGACGAGATGTGGAAAATCGAGAAGCAGGTCAAAAATGACTCCTCCCTCCCCGAAAGCCTCCGCAAGAGCTTTGTGAAATACATCGAGGACAAGGAAGACGAGATAGAGAAGAAATACTAGCCCAGTAAGGGTTTGATTTCCTTTTAGGAAAAGCGCAAGGTTTTTACTAACTTTGCGCTTTCATTTTAGTTGGTATGGTTAGTCATATTAAGGATATCAATCTGTGGGAAAGCGGAGAGCTCAAACTGAGCTGGGTACGTTCCCATATGCCGCTTCTGGACGGCATCCAGAAAGATTTCGAGAAAACACAGCCTTTCAAGGGTCTCAAGGTAGCCCTGAGCGTGCACCTGGAGGCCAAGACGGCCCACCTCTGCGAGGTGATGGCCGCCGGTGGGGCCGAGATGTATATCACCGGCTCCAATCCGCTGAGCACCCAGGACGACGTGGCCGCCGCGCTGGTTCACGAAGGCCTGAACGTGTTTGCCATCCACGGCTGCAACGAGAAAGAGTATTTTGAGGATATCAGAAAAGTGCTGGAGGTGGGTCCCAACATCATCATTGACGATGGCGGAGACCTGGTCACCACCCTGCACAACGAGTTTCCCCAGCTGCTCCCTAACGTGATAGGCGGCTGCGAGGAAACCACCACCGGCATCCTGCGCCTGAGAGCCATGGACGCCGCCGGCAAGTTGCAGTTCCCCATGATGCTGGTGAACGATGCAGACTGCAAGCACCTCTTTGACAACCGCTACGGCACGGGCCAGAGCGTGTGGGACGGCATCAACCGCACCACCAACCTCATTGTGGCCGGCAAGAACGTGGTGGTGGCCGGTTACGGCTGGTGCGGCAAGGGCGTGGCCATGCGCGCCAAGGGCCTGGGAGCCGAGGTGATAGTCACCGAGGTAGACCCCATCAAGGCCATGGAGGCCGTGATGGACGGCTTCAAGGTGATGCCCATGCGGGAAGCCGCCGCTCAGGGAGACTTCTTCGTTACCGTCACCGGCTGCGAAGATGTCATCGGCCCGGAAGACTTCCTCCAGATGAAGGACGGCGCCATCTGCTGCAACGCCGGACACTTTGACGTGGAGGTGGCCGTGGCCAAGCTCAAAGCCATGGCCGTAAGCCACAAGCCCGCCCGCAACAACATCGAGGGCTATACCCTGTCAAACGGAAAAACTATCTACATCATAGCCGAAGGCCGTCTGGTGAACCTGGCCGCCGGAGACGGACATCCCGCCGAGATTATGGACATGTCCTTCGCCATCCAGGCCCTCAGCGCCCGCTATCTGGTAGAAAACAAAAATAAACTTACCCAAAAACTTAACAACGTTCCGTGTGCCGTAGATCTGGAAGTGGCCAACCGCAAACTGGCCCATTGGGGTGTCCGCATAGACACCCTCACAAAGGAACAACATCATTATCTATTCGGAGAATAAATGGCACTTATTCCTATTTACTGGTGGAACAAGGAAGTCCGCAGCTTCAAGATTTCACAAGACAGCTTTAGAAAGCAGCCCTGGGCCAACGGTGTGATACTGCTGGCCTGCGTGGCCCTGGCCATGTTACTGGCCAACCTCCCCTTTACCAAAGACCTTTATCACAGCTTCCTGCACACGGAACTCACCATCCACGTGGCCTCACCCGACGGCCTGGTGGACTGGTTCTTCCCCAAGGACATGACCATGGAGAAGTTCATCAACGACATTCTCATGGTGGTTTTCTTCTTC
>CAMVJR010000071.1 GCA_947167855.1 uncultured Bacteroidales bacterium | reverse complement strand
TCTACCAGTTCCTGGTTCCAGGTGCTGGAAAGGAGGGTGCCGATGGGGAAGTGGGTGCAGTAGTACGTGTTAGGGTCGTTCTCGCGGGTGGGGTTGATGCGGAGGCCGGCAGGGCCGTCTGCGAGGACGATGGACGGAATGCCCAGACGGGGGATGGGGTAGGTGGTGCCGGCGGCGCCGGGGACGATGTCTTCGGTGGCGCCCACCACGGCGGTGGAACCGTCACTTCCGGCCATGCCCATACCAATGACAAGGTGTACTTTCTCTTTCAGGGTCATAGCCTTGAGGACTTTGTCCACGGAGGATTTGCCCAGCTGGGGGTCACCGCTCTGGCATCCGGCAAGGGCCAGGACGGCGGCAGAAATCAGGATGGTTTTTTTCATATGATACTTTGGTTAATCATTGTGCTATCAACTATACAAAGATAGGGGAAATAATGGAAAATGAAGAAAAAGATGCGCTTTTGGATAAAAATGATAAATTTTTGAACATAGGATGATTTAACTTTGTATTGCTGAAAAACCCATAAACTAAAAACACTTATATGAAACGTATCCTTCTTACGCTTGCAGTTCTGGGAATGGCCTTCTCGGCCTTTGCCCAGCCTCAGTTGAACGAAAACAACATTGAAGAGGTCCTCAAAGCCATGACCCTTCAGGAAAAAGCCACCCTGCTGGTGGGCGGTGCCCGTGCCGCCATGGTCAACGGCGTTACCTCCGGTGTATCGGCCAGCGTGCCCGGTGCCGCCGGTAACACCCGCAACATCGACCGTCTGGGCATCCCCGTGACCGTGCTGGCCGACGGCCCCGCCGGCCTCCGCATCCAGCCCACCCGTCCCGGAGACCCCAACACGTACTATTGCACCGGTTTCCCGGTGGGTACGCTCCTGGCCAGCTCCTGGGATCTTTCCCTGGTGGAAGAAGTAACCAAGGCCATGGGTAACGAGGTTCTGGAATACGGCGTAGACGTGCTCCTGGCCCCCGGTATGAACATCCACAGAAACCCGCTGTGCGGCCGTAACTTCGAGTACTTCTCAGAGGATCCGCTCCTCTCCGGTAAGATGGCTGCCGCCTATGTAAAGGGTATCCAGAGCAATGGCGTAGGTACTTCCATCAAGCACTATGCGGCCAACAACCAGGAGACCAACCGCAACGAGGACGATGCCATCATCTCCCAGCGTGCCCTCCGCGAGATCTACCTCAAGAACTTCGAGATTGCCGTGAAAGAGGCCCAGCCCTGGACGGTGATGAGTTCTTATAACAAACTCAACGGAGACTATACCCAGCAGAGCGAAGGCCTCCTCACCACGGTTCTCCGTGACGAATGGGGCTTCAAGGGTATCGTGATGACGGACTGGGGCAACAAGGCCGGTACCGTCAAGAGCGCCAAGGCCGGTAACGACCTCATGGAACCCGGTAACCAGAACGAGATTGACCGTATTGTGGCCGGTGTCCAGGATGGCACCATCTCCCAGGAAGAGCTGGACCGCAACGTCCGCAACATGCTCACCTACATTGTGCGCACCCCTCGCTTCAAGGGTTACAAGTTCTCCAACAAGCCGGACCTGAAGGCCCACGCCCAGGTGGCTCGCAAGGCCGCCGGTGAGGCCATCGTCCTCCTTCGCAACGAGAATGCCGCCCTCCCGCTCAAGGGAAGTGAAAAGGTGGCCCTCTACGGCGTTTCCTCCATCGATTTCGTGGCCGGTGGTACCGGTTCCGGTGATGTGAACAAGGCTTATGTGGTGAACATGGTGGACGGTATGCAGAATGCCGGTTTCACCCTGGACAAGAGCCTGGTGGACTTCTATACTGCTTACAAGGCCTACGACGCCGCCCAGACGGCCGTGGCCGGCTCTGCCATGTCCTGGTTCTCCCGCAGAAAACTCTCCGAGGTAGCCATCCCCGAGAACGGCATCAACAACCAGGCCCGCGCCAATGACGTGGCCGTGGTGGTCCTGGGCCGCAACGCCGGTGAAGGCGCCGACCGCAAGATGATGGACGACTTTGAGCTCACCTCCGTGGAGCGTGAACTCCTGCAGCGTGTCAGCTCCACTTATCATGCCCTGGGCAAGAAAGTGATCGTGGTCCTGAACGTGGGTGGTGTGATTGAGACCAACTCCTGGAAGAACCTCGTAGACGCCATTGTCCTGCCCTGGAGCCCCGGTCAGGAAGGCGCCAACGCCGTGGCAGACGTTCTCACCGGCAAGGTGAACCCTTCCGGCAAACTGCCCATGACCTTCCCCGTGAACTTCATGGACCATCCGTCCAGCGCCAACTTCCCGTACAACTACCAGCAGACCGCTACCCGCGGCTTCTCCTGGGGTCCCCGTCAGCCTCAGAAGGATGTGGACTACACCAACTACGAAGAAGGCATCTGGGTGGGTTACCGTCACTTCGTCACCCGTGACGTGGCCGTTTCCTATCCCTTCGGCTTTGGTCTGAGCTACACCAGCTTCTCCTACAGCAAGCCCGTCGTAAAGGCCGTGGCCGATGGCTTCCAGGCCAGCGTTACCGTAACCAACACCGGTTCCGTAGCCGGTAAGGAAGTGGTGGAACTTTATGTGAGCGCCCCCGCCGGCGGCCTGGACAAGCCCGCCCGCGAACTCAAGGCCTTTGGCAAGACCAAGGAACTCAAACCCGGCGAGAGCCAGACCCTGACCCTCAACGTAAGCGCCTACGAGCTGGCTTCCTTCAACGAGGCCGCCAGTGCCTGGGAAGCTGCCGCCGGTTCCTATAAGGTACAGTTCGGTGCCTCCGTGGACGATATCCGCGCCACCGCTCCCTTCACCCTCAAGAAAGCCCAGAGCTGGCCCGTTCACAACGTGCTGGCCCCTCAAGCTAAATAAACACTTTTTTTAAACTTATGCTACGCCGGCACGCGGGGGAGTCCTTCCCTCGCGTGCTTTTTTGATTCTTTGGAAAGAAAAACGTACATTTGTACATTATGACACTGGAACTAGAACTTTGTATCCGCCTGGTATCGGCGGGAATCGTTGGCGCTATCATTGGTTACGAGCGTGAATTCCGCGGCAAGGGAGTCGGGGTGCGCACGCATGTGTTGGTGGCTATGGGCGCCTGTTTGTTTATGATTATTTCCCAGTATGGTTTCCCGGAGGCCGTCAAGTTTGACGCTGCCCGTATCGCTGCCGGTGTGGTAGGCGGTCTGGGTTTCGTCTGCGGTGGTATCATCATGAAGACCGGCAGCCACGTGGTGGGTCTTACCACGGCAGCGGGTATCTGGGTAACCGGTGCAATAGGCCTGGCCATTGGTAGCGGCTTGTACAGCATGGCCATCCTCTGCCTGATGGTCCTCATCATCTGTATGGAAGCCATGCACTTCTATACCTTCAAGTTGGGAGAACGTCAGGTGGGCGTTACCATGAAGGCCCAGTCGCAGGAAGATATCGAAGCCGTTATCAAAGCCCTGGGAAAACGTTTGTCCCATTGCTCCTGGAGCAAGGAAGGAGACGCCTACAAGGCCTCTTTCTCTTTGCTGATCCGCAAAAAGGAATATCCCGCGGGCGTTATGGATATCTTCCATGAGATTCCCGGAGTGGAAATCACCAGCATGGATTAAACCTCTTTATTATGCATAAATACATTCTGACAGGACTGGCAGCGCTCTTGCTGCTGTCGTGCGCCCCTACGCCCGAGCAGCGGGCCCGGGAGCTGGTCTCCAAGATGTCCCTGGAGGAGAAAGCCTCTCTGATGACCCATACATCGGCCCCTGTGGAGGCCCTGGGCATCCCGGCCTACAACTGGTGGAACGAAGCCCTGCACGGCGTAGCCCGTAACGGAAAAGCTACCGTTTTTCCCATGCCCATTGCCATGGCGGCCTCTTTTGACGAGCCCCTGGTGAATGAGGTGTTTACCGCCGTGAGCGACGAGGCCCGCATCAAGAACCGCCAGGCCGTGGCCTCCGGTCACGTGGGCTGGTACCAGGGCCTGACCTTCTGGACTCCCAACATCAACATCTTCCGTGATCCCCGCTGGGGACGCGGCATGGAAACCTACGGAGAGGACCCGTTCCTCACCGGCCAGCTGGGTATGGCCGTGGTGCGCGGCCTTCAGGGCCCTTCCAAGGCCGATGTGCTCAAGGCCCATGCCTGCGCCAAGCACTTTGCCGTGCATTCCGGTCCGGAGTGGAGCCGCCATTCGTACAATGCGGAAGTCTCCGAGAGAGACCTGAGAGAAACGTACCTGCCTGCCTTCAAGGACCTGGTTACCAAGGCCGATGTACAGGAAGTGATGATAGCCTACAACCGCTTCCGCGGAGAACCCTGCGGCGCCAGCGATTACCTCATCAACACCATCCTCCGCGGAGAATGGGGCTATAAGGGCATCGTGGTGTCGGACTGCTGGGCCGTGAGCGATTTCTTTGAGCCCGGCCGCCACGGCTTCAGCCCCGATGCCGCCTCTGCGGTGGCAGCGGCCATCCATACGGGTACGGACCTGGAATGCGGCAACGCCTATCCGCACATCCCGGAAGCCGTAGAAAGGGGCCTTCTGGATGAGGCCGACGTGGACCGCTCGCTGGAAAGGCTGCTGGCAGCCCGTATCCGCCTGGGTGAGCTGGACGGAAACGTAGAGCCCTGGGCCCACCTGAAGGACGAAGAACTGGAAGGGGAGGCCCACCGGGCGCTCTCCAGAAAGATGGCCGAAGAAACCCTGGTGCTGTTGCAGAACCGGGACGGCATCCTGCCGCTGGATCCTTCGGCCCGGATTGCCCTGCTGGGCCCCAACGCCGACGACCGCGAAATGCTCTGGGGCAACTACAACCCCATTCCGGAAAAGACCGTTACCCTGGCCGATGCCTTCAGGGCCCGTGTCCCGGACGTTCCCATTTTCCGAGCCTGTGGTCTGCTGTCTGACATGGAGGATGTCAAGACCCTTCTGAAACAGCTGGAAGACAAGGATGTGGTGGTATTTGCCGGCGGTATCTCTCCCCGTCTGGAAGGCGAGGAAATGCCGGTGGACCTGCCCGGTTTCAGGGGCGGTGACCGCACTGATATCCAGCTGCCGGCCGTTCAGCGGGAACTGCTGAAAGCCCTGCACGATGCCGGTAAGAAAGTGATCTTTGTGAACTTCTCCGGCAGCGCCATGGGCCTGGAGCCCGAGACCGAAAGCTGCGACGCCATCCTGCAGGCCTGGTATCCCGGCGAGGAAGGCGGTGCGGCTATTGCCAATGTTCTCTTTGGAGACGTGGCCCCTTCCGGAAAACTCCCTCTTACCTTCTATAAGAGCATCGACCAGCTGCCGGACTTTGAGGACTACAGCATGACCGGCCGCACCTACCGCTATTTCCAGGGCGAGCCGCTGTATCCCTTTGGCTTCGGCCTTTCCTATACCACCTTTGAATATGGGGAGGCCCGGGTGAAAGGCAAGAACCTGGTTATCCCCATCAGCAACACCGGCAGCGTAGACGCCACCGAAGTGGTCCAGCTCTACGTAAAGAAGGCCGATGACGCTGAGGGCCCCATCAAGAGCCTGCGCGGTTTCCAGCGGGTGCAGATTCCTGCCGGACAGACGGTGGAGGTGAGCCTTCCCCTGACGGATGATACCTTCCTGGCCTGGAGCGAGGAGAAGCAGAACATGGTTCCCCTAAAAGGAAAGTGGGAACTCCTCTATGGAGGAAATTCCCACGATGTAAAGTCTCTGACTTATCAGTATTAACTTAGGCCTTTTTGAGGTCTATAGCCTTCTGAAACATGTCCAGAAGTGCGGCTACGGAGCGCCGGATGTCGTACTTCTGGATTTCTTTTGCATAGACGTGCCCCATTTCCCAGCGTTCCTCGGGATTGGCCAGCCAGTAGTCTATGCGGTTGGCCAGGGCCTCGGGGTTCCTCTCCGGGAAGCGGCTGCGGCGGTCCAGGGCAAACTGGGCGGTGCCGGAATAGGGGCCCACGGCAATCACGGGAACGGCAGCCTGCTGCAGGGCCTCCATGATGGAAAGGCCTTCTACCTCAATGGTGGCGCAGTGGGCGCAGAGGTCGGCTCCGGCGGCCAGTTTCCTCAGGCCGTTGCGGTCCAGGAATACGAACTGGGGATCGTAGCCCAGGATTCCTTCCTCGTAGAGTTTGTGGGCTTTCCGCTTAATGCGCTTGGCATCGGGACCGTTACCGGCAAAGATGAGCTGGATGCGCTTGGCATACGTGCTGTAACGCATGGCCTCCAGCAGGGTGGACTGGTCTTTTTCCTTGGATAACCGGCCGATATAAATCACCCTGAGGGGACGGTTGGGATCTTCGTAATCCTCGGGCATCTCTACCGGGCGGGTGCAATCATCGGCAATGACACCGTTGGAGATGAGGGCCAGGTTGGCCTTGAAATGATAGCGGCGCAGGCGGTCCAGGACGTTCTCTGTGGGGCACTGGACATAGGTGCAATGGTTGAAAACCCAATTTCTCCAGCAGCGCAGGATGGTGCGGTTCAGCCCTTTCCAATGGCGCAGGGGACCCAGGGAGTTGGTAACGTTTTCGGGATGTAAGTGGTAGGTAGCCGTGATGGGTTTTCCTAACTTTTCTGCAATCTTGATGGTCCTGATTTCCAGCACAAAGGCTTCTTCCAGGTGCACTACATCGGCCCAGCGGACGGCGTCCTCGATGATTTTGGGGTCACTGGAGGCGTAGCTGAAGCCCTGGGCTGTGATGATGGGCTGGAACAGGGGGAAGATGAATTCCTTGAGGCAGAATTCTGGCTGCGGCTGGGCTTCGTACTTGTTGGGGCCGGACAGGACGCGAACTTCATGTCCGGCTTCTTTCAGGTACTCGGCCGTGCGGCGGGCACTCGCCGACATGCCGTTTCCCCTCATGTAGTAGTTATTGATAACAAGCAGGATCTTCATAGTTTATGGCTCTTGGAATACCCGTTGGATGAAGTCTTTGAATTCATCCTTCCAGCCATTGGGCCAGTCGTGGGATTCCGGGTAAATGGCATACGTGTGCGGATAGCCCCTGCGGGTCATATAGCGCTCCAGACGCTGGGTGGAGGGACGGGTCATGTCCCAGGTGCCGGCGTAGAGGTGATATCCCTTGGGCGGATCCTGGAACTGGACCTTCATCCGGCGGCGCATATGGGAGAAGAAACGATGCCGGGTAAGGCTGGGATGTCCCATGCACCACATGTAGGGCGACATGATGCCGAAATAGTCAAAGGCATCCGGATAATTGGTGCCAAAGTAGATGGCCTGGTAGGCGCCGATGGAGAGGCCGGCAATGGCCCGGTGGGACTTTTGCGGAACGGTGCGGTAAACGCTGTCCACGTAGTGGACCACGTCGTCCATAAAGGCCGATTCTACGATGCCGTCTACCTCCAGGATGCTCTCGAAGGCATTCTTGAAGCGGGAATCTCCATAGTCACGGTCATCATTGTACTGGTTGATGTTGGGCATGACAATGATGCAGGGGACGGCTTTTCCCTGGGCCCAGAGACTGTCGGCCGTGTGGTAAACCTCTCCGAAACGGACCCAGGAAGTCTCATAACCGCGGGCCCCGTGGAGAAGGTAAATGACGGGGTAGTCTTTACCGGAGGTATAATAGTCTGCCGGGAGGTAGGCGATGAGGCGGCGATGCGAGGGGCCCGGAACGCTGCAGGGGTAAAAGCGCTCTTCTACAATTCCTTTCGGGTTGTAGTCCTGGCGGATGGCCGGTCCGGCCGTAAAAAGCTCTGAGCTCCCGAAACGAACGATGCCGCATGAGGAGCTCAGTAAAACACAAAGTATGAGCGGGAGAAGTTTCCGCACTATTATTCTGCTTCGGGAGCCAGGGTGGTGTAGACGTTGGTCACGTCTTCGTCATCTTCCAGCAGGCCGGTGAGCTTGTCCAGGGTGGCGCGCTGTTCGGCGGTCACTTCCTTGAGGTCCACGTTGGGGATCTGCTCGAAGCCGCCGGAGATGAGTTCGTAGCCCTTCTCTTCAATGTACTTCTGGATCTGGCCGTAGGCGCTGTAGTCTCCGTAGATGGAGATTTCCACCGTCACGTTCTCGTCCTCGTCTTCCACTTCCTGCTTGAAGACTTCTTCTGCGCCGAAGTCAATGAGGTCGAGCTCCAGTTCTTCTACGTCGATGGGTTTGGCGGGGTCTTCCTTGATGCGGAAAACGCACTTGTGGTCAAACATGAAGGCCACGGAACCGCTGGTCTGGAGGGAACCGCCGCACTTGGTGAAGTAGCTGCGGACGTTGGCAACGGTTCTGGTGTTGTTGTCCGTAGCAGCCTCTACGAGGTAGGCGATACCAAAGGGGCCGAAACCTTCGTAGATGATCTCCTTGAAATCTCCGGATTTGGCCTCGGTGGCTTTCTTGATGGCGCGCTCGATGTTTTCCTTGGGCATTTGCTCGCTCTTGGCCTCTGCGATGAGGGCACGCAGACGGGGGTTGCCGGTTACCTCGGCTCCGCCCTGCTTGACGGCGATGGTGATTTCCTTACCCAGTTTGGTAAAGGTCTTGGCCATGTGGCCCCAGCGCTTCATTTTCCGCTCTTTGCGGAATTCAAATGCTCTTCCCATAATTACTCGGCGTTTTCGATGCGGGTGATGTACTTGTCAATCTCCATTCCTTCGGGAGCGTTGGCCCACTTGTCCTTGATTTCCTTGTAGAAGGAGAGGGCTTTCTGGGTGTCACCGTTGGCCTCGGAGGCGATACCGGCCTTGAGGAGGTAGTTGGCGGCGAGGGCGTTGTCGGAGGTGGCAGCGGCCTTCTGGAACCACTTCACAGCCTCGCTGTAGTTCTCGAGGTCTGCGTAGGCGTCACCGATGCAGGCCTGGGCTTTGGCCAGCATGATGGGGTCTTTGCCGTCGTATTTCTTGAGGTACTTGATGGCATCCTCGGGCTTACCGGTCTGGAGCTTGGCGATACCGGCATAGAGGTACACGGACTCACCGCCCTTGGCACCGTACTTCTTGATGAGGTCTTCCAGGCCCAGGTCGTTCTCGTCTCCGTTCAGGGCGAGCTCGTACTCTCCGGCGAGGAACCAGTTTTCTGCACGGACCATCTGATCCATGGCCTGCACCTTCTTGGGCTGCAGGATAAAGCGGTTGTAAGCCAGGACAGCCAGGGCGATCACAAGGACGCCAATGACTACGCCGTAAATGATTTTTCCGTTCTCTTTGAAGAACTGTTCGGTCTTGGAAACGGCCTCAACAACATTCTGCTGACGCACTT